>JAYVPO010000110.1:0-70284 GCA_043757325.1 bacterium | reverse complement strand
TTTTTTGCCGCCTCCCAGCAGAATTTTTAAATATGGTTATGAATTTAACGAATTATTTAACTAACTGAAATCATTAAATTTTAGATGCGTTTGCCCTGGTTTACTCAACTGCTTTAAACGCTGTTCGATCCAATCTCTTCGATGTTCAAAATTTTGCCCCGTATATTTGTCTGTTCCACACAAAAAAGCCCGACGCACACAGCGACTCATCAAGTGATAATAACTTACTTGATCGGGTTCGATGATTTGATTTCTTGCAACACTCGGCATAATGTAAATCAAAACATAACTGGATATTATTGTGAAAGGACATGAAAGGACTTTGATGTAAAAAAGTTTTTAAGTGATCCAAATTAAATCACTCCCCGGGTTCGTCTTTTAATAAAACTGGGCGTCTTCAAAAAGATTACGGCTGGGTGTCTGCAAAAGAGTTACGGCTGGGTGTTTGCAAAAGAGCTACGGCTGGGTGTCTGCAAAAGATTTGCAAAAAGATTTTTAAAATTCAAAAGATTTTTGGCACATACGCTGGTTTTACATTCCGTAGCTTTTCAGCAGCGCATCAGTTTGTGGCTCGCGTCCGCGGAATTTCTTGAACACCTCCATTGGATGGAGGCTTCCGCCCATCGCTAAAATTGTGTCACGAAAAAGCTTACCTGTTTTGCGTAAAACATCATCCGAGTTGGTTCCAGCCTCAATAAAAGCCTCAAATGCGTCAGCACTTAAAACTTCGGCCCACTTGTAACTATAATAACCAGCAGAGTAACCTCCAGCAAAGATATGCGAAAAACTACAAAGCATTTTATTGCCGGGAATAAATCCAAGCACACTGGCGCGTTTTTCAGCTTCCGCTTGTACAGCAAACGGGGAGACAGACCCATTCGGATCAAACTTTGAGTACAAATCCATATCCATCAAAGCAAATTGCAGCTGCCGAAGCATAGCGTTTCCAGCTCGGTAGTTTTTTGCAGCCATAATTTTCGCCACGTAATGATGTGGTAGCTTTTCGCCTGTTTCAATATGTTTTGTTAAGCTAAGCAGAGTTTTTTCGTGATAAAGCCAGTTCTCCATAAACTGACTCGGAAGCTCGACGGCATCCCATTCAACCCCCGAAATTCCTGCAGCACCGGCGTAAGGAACCGTGGTTAACATATGCTGTAAACCATGTCCAAATTCATGAAAAAGTGTGCGGACTTCATTAAAATCCATCAACGAAGGCTTTTCGCCAACTGGAGGCGTTCCGTTACACACTAAATATGCAATAGGATATTCCAGACACCCAGCCGTTTGACGATCAACTTTCAAAGATCGGCAGACATCCATCCACGCACCGCCGCGTTTATTTTGCGGCCTTGAATATGGGTCCAGAAAAAATCCGGCGATAACTTGTCCACTCACTCCCCGAATCTCATAAAAATCAACACTCATATCCCAAACTTCTACCGTCTCGGTTGCTTTATGCACAGTAACTTCAAATAACTTATTTAATAGATTAAAAAATCCGTCTAAAACGACCGGCATCGGAAAGTAAGGTCGTAGTTCTTCTTCCGTGAAATTAAACAACGACTCACGCATAGTGCGGGCCCAAAAAGCTATATCCCAATGCGCTAATTTTTCCTCAAATCCATCTTTTTTGGCAAACTGCTGCAGTTCCAAAAATTCTTTCTCAGCTGCCGGACGAGATTTTGCAAGTAAATCTTCTAGTAATGTGTACACCGCTTTTGGCGTACCCGCCATTTTTTGAACCAGACTTAATTCCGCATAATTTTTGTAACCCAAAAGTTGTGCCTGTTCTAAACGTAATCGCAGTATACTCTGGATTTTCTCTGAGTTATCAAAAGGCGCTGCCCCAGCCTTGCAAATCATCGCGTTAAATAGTTTTAAGCGCAAATCTCTTCGCTCTGAAAATTCCATAAAAGGCAAAAAAGACGGGCCATCCAAAGTTATGCGCCAGGGCCCGCGTTCGCTTGAGGCTACAGAATCGCCTTCGGACTTTGTTGAATTAAAATTTTGCGCTGCAAATGCAAGCACTGGTTCAGGTAATCCTTGCACTTCAGCGCGATTCTTTAAAACAAGACTAAAAGCTTTGGTAGCGTCTAAAACATTGTTAGAAAAAGCCGTGGTTAATTCGGAAAGTTCGCGCGCAATTGTGTTAAAGCGCTCCTTTTTTTCACCTTCTAAAGAAACTCCGGAAACCTCAGCGTTTAAAATTCTTGCCGCAATAATACGTTTCTGCGCCGGCACTAAGGTTAGCCAATACTTCTTATCCTCACGGATTTCTAAAGCGGACTTATAAAGAATTCGACTTTGTTCCATTCGCAGATTTAAGTCGACAAGCAGCGGCAGGGATTTTTCGTAGGCTGAACGCAACTCAGAAGAATTTTGGACTCCAGTTAAATGAGCCACAGGTCCCCAAACTTTCTCAATATACTGATTAATATCCTCAAGCGGTTCAAAAATTGATTCCCAAGTTTTTTTGGTTCCCTTTTCAATCTGCTCAAATTTTTCTAAAACCTCTTTTACCAAAGCTTGAGCAGCTGGATAAACGTGCTCTGATTTTATCGACTGAAATTTAGGCAGCGAATTTTTTCCCAGTAAAGGATTAATATTATCCATTTTTTCCGAACCTTTTATTTATTTATTTTGCCACCACAAGCTTGTATCCAGTCGGTAGAGGGCAAAATAAGCTTTCGTAACTTCATGTCGAACAAACCAAGTGTAAAAATAGCCTTACAGTAAATCGTATCATCATCTACATCTTTTAGATCCTGTCGTAACCTACCCAAGCGTCCACTGTGAGAAATGACTTGGCTTTCCACGTAAACCCTTTGTCCTAAAAGCACCTCTTTGCGAAAATTTATTTCAATTTTTAGAACAATCGGGCCTTGTTTTCGCGCCTTTATCATCTCAAATCCAAAACCTGAGTCGGTTATAAATTGCCATCTTGCATCTTCAAAAATCTGCACGTAGGCTACGTTGTTCATATGACCAATCGCATCAACCTGGGGCTGCTCTATTGTCAGATCGTAGCGAAATTTGGCCCATTCAGTAACGTCAGGCATTGTGGTCTCGTCGAAATATTTGCTTAGCGGCGCGTTGCACCTTGGTGTTTGGCAAATGCTGTTCTTTTTTTAACGAAAAATTCCTAATAGAAGCAGTTCGAAATATCTGCTTTGGAATTTCTTTAGGTTTTAACTTGTCGATTTGGTTTGTAAAACAAATCTGCCATTGCTCTTGAAAATTTTTTTGCAGTTGCTCAAAAGCCAAGAATTTTTCGGCAATGATTATGCCAGTCGCCTTGGAATTTTCGGAAAATTTTTCGTCCAAAATTTTTCTGGTTTCTTGAAGAACGTCTTCAAAATGTTTTTTTTGAAGATTCTTTACTGCCTCAATCTCGTAAGTTAATTTCGCATCAAACTGCTCCCACACTCCTTCAAAAGTCTGTTGAAAAACTTCCGAGGATTTTAAATGCGACATGGGCGCGCGCGAGTTTTGTTTGTATTCTTCAACATCAATCGGTCGAAACATGGGCTTTATGTATCGGCCATCGCGCCTTCGAGCCACCCTCAACTCGCGCCCAGCAATTTGCGTTAAGCGCGAACGTTTTATTCCAAGAATTTCCATTACAGCATCAGCACTCAACGAGAATTCGTCACAGTAAGCCTCATCGCCTCGTAACCAAACTAAGATCGGGAAATTTTCTGGATCACACAGCGGCCGAGTGAAAAAATCATAGCCCAGTATATTCTTGCTTTCGTTTGAGTGAGAGCCGCCATTTTCACGTTCAGGATTCATTTTGATTTCTCGGGCACAAAACGTGTTGTTCCAAAGTTCCAGGCATTTAAAGACTTAAATACATCAAGTCGGTTCTGATCGTTTACGTTTTCAAAAAAGAGTCTAAATCCCATAACGTGATTTCCTTCCTTGAATTTTGTCACATCAAAATAAACTCCTAGATTTACCGGGCTTTTTCCTAGTGGATTTGGAATCTTGTTGTCGCGACTTAAAATATCTTTGGCTGCTGCATTTTCTTTATAGAGCATTGGCATGACACCAGATTCTTGCAGGCTTTTGGAAGGTGTGAATTCCAAGTACATCATACGATCTTTTCCTCGGGCCGAAATCCAATAGTCGTTAGAAATAGCCGTTGGTTTTTTACTTTTGAAAAAATCCAAAATCTTGCCTGCACTCCCAATATCATATTCTGGCATATTGGTTTGTATGTCGTATTTCTCGGGGTTTTCTACAAATGACATACCGTAATAAAGTCCACTTCCGTTGTTCAAGCTTTTTGGTGAATCGACTGGATTAAATAATACCGCAGGCAAATAAACCGCATTTGAAAAAAACGAGACTTCCGTAAACATGCCTAAATCGAGCTTCATTCGCAAAATATTATAATGAAAACTTATACGGACAATTGTACGAATAGCCCCAGCTTTAAAGGCCTCAAGTTTTGACTCGATAGAATTATGATTCAATTCAAACGTCAAAAAATATTTAAAATCTGCGCGCAGATAGAAGGTTGTTGTAGACAGAATAGGATCAAAAGACCTTGGGTTATTTGGATTGGTAACTTCTACTCGCCTCGACACAAGCCAATTTTTCTGATCGAAACCGTAGCGATATCTTGAAGTAGTAACTTCAGACTGCTGGGCATCAAAAACAACGTATTTTTTTGGGGAATATGGGGGCGCATTGCGCAAAAAAACAGCCAGGTAAACGGCCCCATCTTTTTGTCCAGGTGCCGCATTTGATGTGTTATTCGCATTATTGACCGACGGTGTACGAGGCGGATTTAGTTTGATTTCGTAAACACTACTAGGCTGCCCCTCAGGCCAAGAAGTTGGTTTTTGAGCGGGACCGACGTCGTCTCCCATAAAACTAAGTTCGTCAACCTCGTCGAATATTCCATTAGATTCTTTTGCATTTGGTTCCGACCCTTTGTCGAGAATAAAATCTCCAAATTCATTAAGCTCGTCAATCTGAAAAGGAATTGATTCGGCCTTCCCAGTTGGTCCACAACGGAATAGTCGATACATTGAAAGCGGGTAGCGCACGGCCGCGCGAATTAATTTTCCAGGAATAATAATCGGGGCTGTATGAACGCCGGCGCCGATCGCGAATTCACTGCGACTCAGAATAATCAAAAACAAGAAAAATATTTTAATCATAAATAAAATGATATACTTAATTCGTTAAGTTGAAATTATACTTTAAAATATCCGATTACAAAATATGAAACATTTTTTTCCGGCATTTTTGGCGTTCTATCTTTGTGAATCACTTAGTTTCGCGAAACCTGCGCCCGACGATATTCGTGTTCATATTCAAATTAATCGGCAGCGTCATGGCCGCTTTGCTCCAATCCTCGCGATCACTGAAAAACGAACCGACTTTTGGCATTTGGAAGATGGCTCAAAGGGTCTAAGAAAATTTTTAATAACTCATTTCGCAAAAATCCCAGTTGAAATTGAGATTTTTTCGCCCGCAAAAATAAGATTTTTTTTGGAAAGTTGTGATTTAGCTCGAATTCTTGCGTTATCGAATTTAGAAAATTGTGAGGTAGGAATGCACCCGATTTATTTTTCACTAGAGCGTGGGCAGTCAAATTTAGTTAGTTTGAATTTTCTTGAAGACGACGCCAGAGAGGTGATTTTCACTTTGGAAAACTAAAACAACTCATTTGCCTACACAGAACTCTGAAAAGATTTTATCAAGCACCGCATCGTTGGTCACAGTCCCAATTAAACTTTCAAGGGCACGAACTGCTTCTTGAAGCTCAAAGGCTAAGCATTCGTCTACTCCTTTAGATAGATTTATTAGCCAATATTTTTCAAAGAAGCTTAATGCATTTTTAATTGCGGAAAACTGTCTTTCGTTTGCCAAAAAAACCTGATCTTCAACCCCGACCAGATGCGAATCACAGATTCCTGCCAAACGATCCAGAAGTTTGTTGCAGTTTTCGCCGGTATGACAAGAAATAGCGAACTCTGTCCCACCTTTTAATTTCATATTCAGATCACTTTTAGTTTGAATTCGAAGAATTTTTTTATTTTGCAGTGAGTCAATGCCCACTTCCGCCGTTCCATCAGAAAGCAGAACGACCACATCGGCAAGCTTAGCGATTTCAAAACTCAACGCTATGCCCATTTTTTCGATGGTCTCTGCCGTCTCGCGCACGCCCGCTGTGTCAACTAGGCGAAGTAGCCGTCCTTTTATCAGGCATTTTTCTTCGATATAATCTCTGGTTGTTCCTGGAACGTCCGATACTAATGCCCGATTTTTTTTAAGTAAGAAATTTAATAGCGTTGATTTTCCTGAATTTGGCGGTCCGATAATGGCAACTTTTAAGCCTTCATAGGCGACTTTTCCATCTTTGTAGGATTCCTTTAAAGCTTCCAAATCACTTTGAATTTTTAGGAGCTGGTTATTAACATCCGACATATCCACTTTGACATCATCTTCTTCTGGGAAATCAATGCGAGCTTCTAAATATGCCAATACCGAAATAATTTTACTTCTTAAATCCGCTACTTTTAATTTTAAGCCACCATCTAAAAGACTTCGACCTGCACGCCACTCTTGTTCGGAAACGGCTTCGATCAACGCTTTCACACCTTCAGCCTGGGTCAGATCCATCCGGCCATTTAACACAGCACGACGAGAAAATTCTCCTGGTTCGGCCGGCTTTAGGCCATTGGTATAGAGAACTGTTAAAAGCTTTTCAGAGATAAAACTTCCACCGTGACAAGAAAATTCTATGGAATCTTCACCGGTGTACGAATGTGGTGAGGCAAAAAAAGTTGCCACAACGTCATCAAGTTTCGTCTGGGTTTTAGGGTCTAGAAAATAACAATAATGCGCATGGCGAATTTCAAATTTAGACAACGAGAAAAAAGGTGCGCAAATTTTGTGACACGACAACCCAGAAATGCGGATTACACATACAGCACCAGATCCTACGGCTGTGGAGCGTGCAGCTATAATTGGAAACATATTTATTTCAAACCAAAATCAATCGGCTTTTCACTCGGCAGCTGATTGTGAAGCCGCTTCCTGATCATCGGCTGGAAGAATCATAAGCTTACGCTGCGGACCGGAACCAATCGACTTAGTTACAACTCGGTCGTCTTTTTCAAGCGCCATATGAATGATTTTTCTGTCGTAAGAACTACGATAATTTAAAACCATAGATTTTTTGGTTTCGAATACTTCGTTCGACATTTCGGCCGCAACTTTTAAAAGTTCTTGCTCGCGAGATTTACGATTGCCGTTGGCATCGATAAAAACACGAAATGGAAGTTCTTGTTTAAGATGGCGAGGTTTTTTTCGTACTAAATGTTCCAACGCTTCAACAAGTTTTGGGTTTTTTTGAATTTCTTCTTGAATAAATTCATTTTGAATATCAAGCTGCAGCCTTTTATCGGTTAAAGTGGCGGTTACTTCGGTGGGTTCTCCCGATATCAAAGTGCATGTTTTCGCTAAAAAATCTTTGAGCTCCGTGCGCAAAACGTCTAATTGCGCAGTTGTTAAAGGCTCTGCTGGAATAGCATTCGGATCTCTTGCTTCGCGAGGTTCACGAGAACGTTCCTGCCTGTCGGCGCGTTCCGCACTATTTTTGTTGTGACGTCCACCGCCGTTTCCCCGGCCGCCTCTATTTTCGCTACGGTTTGCGCCTTCACTGTTATTTGAGTTTCGAGGTTTATCCTCGCGGCCTGAGTCCTGCTGCGATTTTGCCCCTCGTCTGTTATCTCTTCCGTTATCTCGCCCATTCCCACGTCCATTTTCATGCTGTCCGCGCGAAGATTGATTGTTTTTTGAATCGGATTTTTTCCAAGCCTCGATTTCCACTTTGGGCGAGGTTAAAAAAGAGAAAAAACCACCGCCAGATTTTTTTATAACCTTAAAATCGATTTGTTCCTGGGCGACACCCAATTTTCCTGAGGCTATCACGATAGCCTGTTCGACGGTTTTTGCGACGATAGATACTTTGTCTTGCATGAATTTTCTCCTATGCGGTGGTGAGTTTTTTGTTGAGCCAATACTGCTGTGCAATAGAGGTAAGAGTGTTGGTCAACATATAAAGGACAAGCCCCGATGGCAGTGTCAACATCATTACGGTAAAAATCAAAGGCATAAATAATAACACCCTTTGTTGGGTTTTATCCATGCCTGGAGTAGGCGTTAGCCGTTGCTGGACAAACATTCCTGCGCCCAAAAGTAAAGGCGTAATTAAATACGGATCAGCCGCAGATAAATCCTGAATCCATCCAAAAAATGGCGCATGACGCAGCTCGATGGATGCCGATAGAACACGATACAAGGCAAAAAACACCGGAATCTGAGGCAAAATAGGCAAACAACCTTGCACTGGATTGATTTTATTTTTGCTCATAAAACCCATCATCTCACGCTGCAATTTCTGAGGGTCGTCTTTAAATCGTTCGCGAATAGCAGTCATCTGTGGGTTAAGAACCTTCATTTTGGCGGCTGACTGTGCGGATTTTTTGGCCAAAGGGTAAAAAAGAATTTTGATTAAAAGAGTTAAAAGAATCACCGCGATGCCGTAATTAAATGTAACTTTATAAAGCCCCTTAATCGCAAGAAGTAGAGGTTTGGCAACTAAATCAAGCCAACCAAGACCTAGGGTAACGCGCATAACTTCGCGGTAGCTTGTCAGTACTTCTAAGTCTTTTGGACCGAAAAAGTACTCCATTTCAAATTTTACAACCTCACCAGGTTGCACCATACCTCGGTCTTGGTTCAAGGCGATTTGCACCGGGCAAGTCTTGTTATCTACCGGCCCAGAAGTGGTTTTCATCACATTAAAATCGAATTTATCTTTAGGCTGAAAAGTCGTCAGGAAATAATGGTTATCAAACCCGACAAAATCAAAAAGAGTCTCCCTCCCCGAAAATGTTTTAGGTTCGGCATCACAAAACTTCTCAGTCTCAATAAATTCATCTTCATTAGAAAAAGTACCAATAAACCGCGGCTTAAAAACCGGGCCACCTGGGATAAACTGAAATTGTTTCTTAACTTCTGGAAGTGATGCTTTCTCGATTAAGATTTGGGCTTTTAAGTTTTGGGCTGTCACCAAAGTATTTTTAAATGAAACTTCGGCTTTGCCCACAAAACCTTCAGCAGGAAAAGTAATTTTATGATCCAGATTCCAACCGGGAATTTGTCTCGCAAACGTTATGCTATTAGCTTCGCGTTTTGCCTCAAAACCTTTTAGATAAACACTGGAAATTTGCGCGGGTGCCGCATTGATGTGCGGCTGCAACACAAAATAACCGGCTTCCGATAAATCGACTAGTTCGGCCTCGCGAAGATCACCAGGAATTTCTGTTTTGATGTCTTTTTTATATTTTTTTAATTTTATCGACTGAAATCCACCGCTATCTTGGTTTAACTTGGCAACGAATTCGGCTGTTTCAAAGGTCATTTCTGCGTCGGTTAAACGTTTTATAGTCGAAATACTTTCAGAAGCTACAGAAACCACAGGAGGATTTACAACAGGATTGGAAACAGGATTTGGATTCACTGGCGATAATTCGGCTACAGGCTTTGGGTATTTTGTATTTAAGTACTGCGTGTACAGAACATAAAATCCTACGATAGCAATAATAGCCAGAAACCAGTTTTTTGATTCTTGATTCAAGGAAAGTCAACTCCGCCTGCGTGAAAAGGTTGGCATTTTATTATGCGTTTAAACGCCATAAAAACACCTCTGACAATTCCATGTTTTGTTAAAGAAAGGGCTGTATACTCCGAACACGAAGGAAAAAATCGGCAACGTGGCCCAAATAAATATATTCCAACTTTTTGGTATGTTTTTATTGAAACTAAAAGACACATCAAAACTAAATTCTGCAATGATTGCAAGATTCGGGTCATTTCTTGGTCTCAATAGGTTTTTCGAATTTTGATAAACATTGATCGAGCTTTTTTAAGCTGTCTTCTAAAGATTTTCTTAATTCGGGATTTTTAATCTGGCTTGCTTTCGGTCGAACGACAACCACAACATTTGAAAGATTTTTATATCTTTGATTTCTTACAGCATTATCTTGAAAAGTTTCACGCACTACTCGTCGAACCCTGTTTCGTTCCACAGCCGAGCCCAGAGCTTTGGTGACAACCACGCCAAGTTTTGGCAATGAAAGTTCTAAACTATCTTGCGAATGAGTGAGCCCGTATAGAACAAGCCACCCGCTAACGACTTTACGTCCTTGCGCAAACGCAAGGTCAAACTCGCTCGACTTGTGCAGTCGGTATTTTTTAGGAAGCATAAAGTGTTTGTTATTTGGAATAAATCGAAACGGCAAGTCTTTTGCGGCCTTTCGATCGTCGACGGCTTAAAACAGCCCGACCCGTTGGTGAGGCCATTCTTTCACGAAAGCCGTGCACCCGAATTCTTCTTTTATTATGGGGTTGGTAGGTTCTTTTAGTCATATCTTACTCCTTCAAAAATTTTAACGATTCGCTTCAATTACAGGTTGAATTTGTCGCTATCGTAATAACTGACAGTACATCTATTAAATTGGTCAAAAATCTAACATTCGACTCGAGTTGGTAAAATTATAGTTTCTCAGAATCTTTTGCAACATAAAATCATCGGAGGATTACAAGACTTCAACTGAATTATGGTTTAACATATAGAATGTATGCATAATCACATTGAAATTAGCAGCTCTGCATTAAAACATAACGTTGCGATGTTGCAACAAATTACCGGTAAATCTCAATTAGTACCAGTTTTAAAGTCCAACGCCTATGGCCATGGTCTCCTCGAAACATATCTGTGCCTAAAAAATAGTCAATTAAGCTGGATTTGTGTCAATGATATAAATGAGGCGGAAATTTTACGGAACGCAGGATTTAAAAAAAATCTTCTTGTCTGCGGCCCCGTTATTCGATCAGACACCCAGCGAGCAACAAGCCTCAAGTTAGATATTTTTGTTGGAAGTTACGAAACCTTGTATGAAATTTTGCATTCCAAAAACACCAGATTAAGAATCCACTTAGAATTTGACACGGGCATGTCAAGGCTGGGTTTTCCGCCCGAATCTATTGACAACATTAAACAAGATATCGCGAGTTTAAATATTGTCGGAGCCTGTATGCATTTTTCCAACGTTGAAGATGTATCAAACCAAAGTTATGCCCTGTTACAATTGCAAAAATTCGAAGCTGTAAGAAAATCTTTGCGAAAGTTATTCCCAAAATGTCTTTTTCATGCGGCGGCAAGTGCTCCGGCTTTGATTCTGAAACAAAGTCGTTTTGATTTATGTCGAGCGGGAATTGCAGTATACGGTTTATGGCCTTCGGCTTTGACCAAACTTTCTTTTTTTCAATCTGCAAATAAACTTCTTGAGCTAAAACCCGCATTAACTTGGAAAAGCGAAATCACTCAGCTCACACCCGTTGCCGCAGGACAATTTGTCGGCTATGGCTGTACTTTTAAGGCCGCGCACAAAATGACGATTGGGGTTATTCCCGTTGGCTATTTTGAAGGATTTCCAAGAGCAGCCGGAAAATCTCAAGCCTACGTTCTTATTGCCGGCAGACGATGTGCTATAATTGGACGAGTTTGTATGAATATGATGATGGTTGATGTGAGTGAAATATCTTCGGCTAAAGTTGGTGATACGGTTACCTTAATTGGAAACGATGGAAAAGAAAATTTAAGTGTAGAAGATATTGCAAGTTGGTGTGATTCAATTAACTATGAAGTGGTATCTCGAATTAACGGAATAATTCCAAGGGTCATTGTAAAATAATATGCAGCGCACATTACAAGTTGTGATAATTGGAGGTGGTTTTGGCGGACTTCGCGCCGCAAGACATCTTGGCGATTCTGATCTGGAAGTCACGCTGATCGACAAAAGTAACCATCACTTATTCCAGCCTCTATTATATCAAGTTGCAACGGCGGGTTTGTCGCCTGCTGATATTGCCTATCCGATTCGAAGTATTTTAAGTGATTTTAAAAATATTGAAGTGGTTTGGGGTGAAGTTTTATCTATCGACCCAGTGAATAAGATCGTGTCGATTTTAGACAAAAACTTTCCTTTTGATTATTTAATTTGTGCGACCGGAGCTTATCATAGTTACTTTGCTCACGAAACTTGGGCCAAAAGCGCGCCAGGATTAAAAACCATTAATGATGCTGTTTTTATTCGTCAGAAAATTTTATCAGCCTTTGAAAAAGCCGAGACCGAAACAGATCTAGTGCGAAAGAACCAGTGGTTAACTTTTGTGGTTATTGGAGCTGGGCCGACTGGTGTTGAAATGGCTGGCGCAATCGCAGAATTATCGTATCGCGCACTAATTTCTGACTTCAGGCATATCAATCCGAAATCCACGCGCGTGATTTTAATTGAAGCTGGCAGTCAAGTGCTTGCAACTTTTCCCAAGGTGCTAGCTAAAAAAGCCCAGCAGAAGCTCGAAGAATTCGGTGTCGAAGTGAGGTTGAATTCGCGGGTTCAAAATATCGATGGGATTCAAGTAACTTTGGACAATGAACAGATCAGTGCACAAAATATTATCTGGGCCGCAGGTGTAAAGGCGTCTCCGGCGGGCGAGTGGCTTGATGCAGAAGTCGATAAAAGTGGACGTGTTGTGGTAAATCAGGATTTAAGTGTTCCGAAATTTCCAAATATTTTTGTGATTGGTGATACCGCATTGGTAAGAGATTCCGAAGGTAGACCACTGCCTGGAGTTGCTCCGGTTGCGATGCAACAGGGAATTTATGTTGCAAAAAAGATTCTTTCTCTAACTAACGGGGAAAAATTTACGCGTATATTTAAATATTTGGATAAAGGCAATTTAGCAACTGTCGGGCGAAAATTTGCTGTTGGCGAAATGGGTCGCTTTACATTCTCGGGAATTTTTGCGTGGCTTATTTGGTTGGTGGTCCATATTTATTATTTAATTGGATTTAGAAATAGGGTTTTGGTTTTGTTTCAGTGGACCTGGTCTTATGTGACGTTTCAGCGCGGCGCTAGACTCATAACCGGGGAAAAAAGGAGAGAATCAGCATGACGCATTTTTTATTTTTTTGTATGGCAGCTGGAACGTTTGGATTTTTTGGATTTAATGTTCTAAAAATTTGGAAAAGATTTCAGATCGGAGTCGGACCCGAAGAAGGCCGCATGGACAATCTGCATTTGCGGGTTGCAGAAACTCTCACATTTGGGCTTTTGCAGCCGCGGATGTTTAAAGATGTGATTTCTGGAATAATGCATACGATGATTTTTTGGGGTTTTATAACCGTAAGTCTCGGCACTCTCGAAACTTTACTCTACGGAATTTTTCCGACTTTCAATTTCACTATGATTCTTGGAAATGGGTCGATTTATCATACCTATCTGCTGTCGCAAGATTTAGGCAATGCCATGGTGGCTCTTGCGATTACCTATGCACTTTCACGGCGGCTTTTTTTCGCACCGAAAAGGCTGCAAGGTCTGCAAAAAGCTTCAAAAATTGACGGCTATATTGTTTTGTGCCTTATTTTAGGCCTTGTTCTTACAACGTTAATCTACATGGGTGCAAAATCCCATACGGCTTCCACAGTTGTTGCAACTTTTGTCCCAGTATCTGCGGCCATTGCTAGCGCTCTTGGAGGGATTTTTAACGTTACGGAAGCTGAAACTTGGGATGTATTTTACAAAACAATTTGGTGGCTTCACTGTGTGATACTGTTTTCTTTTACGACTTTTTTGCCCTACTCAAAACACCAGCATTTAATTTGGGCCCTACCAAATATTTTCTTTAGAAAACACACGGGCGGAAGTCGCCTTCGTCCAATGGAATTTAAGGATGATGCCGAAAGTTTTGGCGCAGGAAAAACCGAAGATTTTACGTGGAAACAGCTTTTAGATGGCTACACCTGCGTTGAATGTGGCCGCTGTACGGAACAATGTCCAGCAACAAATACAGGTAAACCACTCGACCCAAGGCTGATAATTCACCATTTGAAAGAATCTATGCATGAGGCCTTAAATAAGCCGAAAGTCGAAGATCGTAGACCTTTAATTGAAGGAATTGTTTCGCGTGAAGAATTATGGTCTTGCACAACTTGTGGCGCCTGCATGGAAGCTTGTCCATTATATATTGAACATATTCCAGCAATTGTGGACATGCGGCGTTACATGACAATGACAGAAGGTCAGTTTCCGCCGGAGCTACAAAACACATTTAAAAATCTTGAAAACAATTTTAGTCCTTGGGCCATGCCTCATGCAACGCGAGGGGACTGGGCAAAAGATCTGAATGTATCGACCATGGCCGAAAAAAGCGACGTAGATTATTTATTTTGGGTCGGATGTGCGGGAAGTTATGATGATCGCTACAAAAAAGTATCGAAGTCGATTGTTAAAATTATGCAAAAAGCCGACATCTCGTTTTCCATATTAGGAACCGAAGAAAAATGCAATGGTGACACGGCGCGCCGTTTAGGGAACGAGTATTTGGCCAACGCAGCGATTACAGAAAACATCGCCATACTAAAAAAATACAACGTGAAAAAAGTAGTCACAGGTTGCCCCCATTGTTTCAATACTATTAAGAATGAATACCCGGATTTTGGCTTTAAAGCCGAGGTGATTCATCACTCGCAGTTGATAGAAGATCTTATTCAAACCAAAAAAATTGCACCCGAGAACGTTCCTGTGGAAGCTCAAAATGTGACGTATCATGATTCGTGCTATTTAGGTCGTCACAATTCTGTTTACAAATCGCCGCGCGAGTCTTTGCAATCACTTGGTAATTTAACGTTGATTGAAATGCCGCGTAATAAAGAAAAAGGTTTTTGTTGCGGCGCTGGTGGTGGGCGAATGTGGATGGAAGAGAATATTGGTGAGCGCGTCAATGTAAATCGCGCAAAAGAAGCCATTGCCACAGGCGCTTCAATGGTCGCAACTGCGTGTCCATTTTGCTTGACGATGATGACAGACGGAGTGAAAAGCGAAGGCGCAAGCGATAAAGTTCAGATCAAAGATATCGCAGAAATTATCGCAGAGAGTTACACATGATTCCGAAATTATTTTTTAGTTTTTATATTTGTTTTTCAGCGTCTGTGATTTTTGCAAATATCACGTCTTTGAAAACACAAAATAATCTTGATATTATTTTGTTTCACGAACCTAAAGTTCCACTTGTAACGATTGTTTTGGTATCAAAAGCGGGTGCAATGACCGAAACCAAAGACATCAATGGGCTTACGCATTTATGGGAACATATGTTTTTTAAAGGTAATGCAAAACTACCTAACCAAGAAGCTTTTACGCGGCGCATTCGTCAGCTTGGAATTGTTTTTAATGGTGACACTTCGTCAGAAATGGTGCGGTATTTTTTCACCTTACCCGCAGAATTTTTAAGCGAAGGCTTAGAATTTATGTCGGATGCAATTATTTCACCTTTGCTTGAACAAAACGAATTAGAGCGCGAAAGAAAAGTTGTTCTCGATGAATACGACCGGGCTGCTTCTAAGCCAAATTTTGACTTTTACAACTTAATTCGACAGCTAATGTACGGAAGTGAGGAGTTTCGTAGGAATGCATTGGGTCAAAGACCGCTCATTGAAAAAGCCACTAAGGAACAGCTTTTAAGAATTAAAGACGAAGTTTTTGTTCCGGATAATTCTGCAATTTTAATTTCTGGGGCCTTTGACCCAAAGAAAGTCCCACCGTTAATTGACCGGTATTTTGGGCGCTGGAAAAAGCCCGAAAATTGGCATCCTGTTAGCATTCCTGAAGTAGATGCAAGAAAATTCCAATCAAGCGAATTTGTTATGACCAGACCACTTGTGCAAAATGCTCAGGTCTTTTTAACTTACCGAGGCCCAACCACTAGAGGACAAAAAATAGATACTTACACGGCAGATATTTTAACCACAATTCTTTCGAGTCGGTCCGGAGAATTTTACAAACAAATAGTCGATAGCGGCGTTGCTCTCGACGCCAGTCTTTCTTATCACACCCAAGGTCGGTCGGGAGAGCTGACACTTTATGCGTTAGCTGAACCTGCAAAAATTTTAGAAGTGCGAAGCAGGCTTAAATCAGAAATTTTGCTTTGGCAATCTCCCAAAACATTTCAGAAATATTTTTCTGCACAAAAACTTAAAGATGCTCAACGAAAAATTAAAGTTCAGTATGAACTAGAACTCAATAAACCTTCTGAAACCATTAAAAACTTAGCCTTTTGGTGGGCGATTGCGGGGCTTGATTACTACGAAGGTTATTTGTCTGGAATCGCAAAAGTAAGTTTAAAAAATATTTCGGATTTTTTAAAAAAATATTTTGCCGATCAGACTTATTTTTCTAGCGCTCTTTTGAGCCCAGAAGATGCCAAAAAGTTTCAAATTCAAGACAATTCAAAGGAATTTTCTGCGGTAAAAGATTCTTCTTTGAAAACCATAAAGGAATAGTACCCGATGATTTTTTTATTGTTATTTAGTCTTAAAGCTAGCGCCGGTATTAGCCCTCAAGCCATCCGTGAACAAATCAGTTTAACCCAGCAAACAAGCCTTAAAAATGAAGTAAATGTAGTATTGCGACAGGCTCAAAGTTCAAAAGTGCTGGTGATCCAAGCCACATTTAAATTTGGGGTGCGAGATCTTCCGGTTGGAAGTAAGTCTTATGCATTGCTGATGCCAAAGTTTCTTTCGGTTGGTTCAAAAAAATTTCCTAAAGGGCAGCTTTTTAAAGTTTTAGAGAAGAATAATATCGACTTTGAATGTGAAGGAGGTATCGAGTCCACCAACTGTATGATTGCAACCGTTAGCGATCAAATGCCATTGGCAATGAGTATTCTTCGTGATGGAATTCTTAATCCCGCATTTACCAGTAAGGATTTTGAACTTTTAAGAAGTCGGCTGCTGGCCGAGCAAAAATCTACGCTACAAAATTCCGAAAAATCCGTTAATGACTTAGTAAATTCTGTTTTTTATGGCGACCAACATGCCTATAGTTTGTCTGCAAAAATGGCTATTTCCGAATTAAGTAAAGCGACTTTGGAAGATGTCAAACGCGTGCATCAGCAGTTGATCAAGGAATTAAGTTTAAATTTTGTTGTGGTTAGCTCGCTTCCGAACAACAAAATCTTAACAAATTTAGCCACGGCTTTTGGCGGTCTAAACCACATTAAGTCTGCTCGCAAAAAGGTCGAAAATCCAGTCTACGAAAACGCCCATGATTTCTCATATGAGGACCGTGATGTACCGACAGCTTATGTGCGTACTAAGTTTAATATTCCCCTAGGAACGCCTCGGGAATATATGCTCGGAAAACTATTTTTTGAAATCTTAAGTGAGGAAATGTGGCAGGAGATCCGCACCAAGAGATCTCTTTCCTACTCTGCATTTGCTTCGCCAATTTTTCACTCGATTGGTGTGGGAATGATTTCGCTTTCAACACCTAAACCAGAAGAAGCCTTGGTAGCACTGGCCCAGATTATACAAAAAATGCGTTCACAACCTTTGGGAGTTACCGAACTCAATGAATTTAAAATGGGGTTTACAACTTCTTATTTTCTTAATCTTGAATCCCACGGCTCTCTGGCGGCAGCACTTAGTGAAGCAGTCATTCGATTTGGAGATGTGAAAACTTTTTACGAGTTACCAAAAGAACTTGAATCCATTACCGGAGAAAATATCCAAAAGTATGCAATGGAAAATCTAAAAAATTTCCGCACCGGCGTCGTTTTTGGAAAGGATAAATTTAAATCGGACTGGGTAGTACCAATTCACAAATACCACTAACAACTACCCGATTTGTAAAACCCGAATTTCAAATATTTTAACTGTCGCGCGCTGACAATTCACTTACTGATGGTAAGTGTTTTAAAAGCCGGATTCCAGCGTTTTGAAGAATTATTCGGAAATGTTGAGATTTATTCGAAAGACTGTGAATTTTCCCAGCTTTTGGAAGTCTTAACATCCAGTACCTGAGCGCCTTTGTAAAATCCGCATTTTTCGCAAATAGTGTGAGGTTTTCGTACCTCGCCACAATTGGAACAAAGGCCCGAGTTCGGACTCTTAAGAGCATGATGGGAGCGACGTAAATCTCTTTTTGAAGAAGATGTTCTAAATTTTGGGACTGCCATAAAAATTAACCTGTATAAACGATGTTCAAGTTCATTAAGCTAGCGATTTTCGCCGCGTGCGTCAACTAGGATTTTGTCTTAAAATCTTTCAGCCGTGCAAACGGACTCAGTTTTTCTAGCGGGGTAACGAAATTTTGCGAAATTAAACGCGTATCATCGCCACACGTCAGACATTTTTTGTCGGCGTCAGTTTTGACTACGCGGTCTGGCAGGGAAAGTTGAACCGCATCGTTAAGAGATAATTCTAAATCGATTTCGTCTTTTTCAATTGGGTAGGTCTCCTGTTCTGAAGAGTTTAAAGTTTTAATAAATTCTGGATCTTCCCAGTTTTCAGACGACGCTACTTCGTCGACATATTCCGCGGTAAAGTTTTCGTTTATTTCACATGGCACCAAATCGCCACAAAGAGCACATGGCATTTCGACTTTTCCAGTCATTTGGCCTGTGACCAAAATCTGCGAAGGACTTTTTCGTTCAATATGAAAAGAACCTTCCAGTGGATTTACGATTCTATTGCTAAAAGATTTTTTAATGCCTTCGAGCCAAGGCTCCTGGCCAGAGAATGAAATATCTTTGGCGCGATCGAGATCTTTAAGCTTAATTTTCATGGTTTCTGACTTCCAGGGATGTGACGTTTAAATAGGTTTTTTTTAAAAAATTCCAAAAAACTTAAGGGGCTTGCTGAATACGCTTCGCAACTTTTGCCTAAAAATACCGAAAAAGTCAAGGAGAAGAGGATTTTGTGGCAAAAAGATGGATTGTTCATAATAAGAATCTGCCAATCGGATTTTTGACCGCGCAGGAAGTTCAAGACTACCTGCGATCGGGTCGTATTGATCCGTTTGATTTTGTGTCAGCGGAAAATTCAAATATCAAAGTTCGCATTATCGAAGCAGATGAACTTTTTGGTGCCGAAGAGCGTCCCCGCGCCGAACAATTTGGTAGTGAAAAACCCGAACAGAGAACGTCAGTCTCTGCTGCGCAATCTCATTTGGTCGAAGCAAATCAGTCTACGATGATACTAGACACTCCTCAGGCGTTTAAACTTCCGGAACTGCCCGCGCAACTTGCGGGTGATGAAATAAAAATCACAAAGCCTCTTTTAATCCAACGTCCTCGGCAATTTCAGGCCTTGGCGGCGCATTCAGCACTATTAAAAAAAATTCAATCCCGTCCGGCAATTAGGCCCGCTTCGGCTAAAAAATACATTGTTCGAATTTCGAAAACAAAATTTCTTGGTCCCGTTGATAGCGCGTCCATTCTAGATTTATGGAACCGAGGTTTGGTGGCAAAAAATGCTCGCGTGGAACTTATCGCCGATGGTTTGTCTGTTAAAATGGATAAATTTATTCAAGCGCTACAGCCTTTGGAGTTTGCAAGTCCTCATTCTCAGAATTCACTATCTAATCTTCCGCTGGAAATAATTTTAGTTCTAATCACGATTTTATTGGGGTTTGGGTTTTATATCCTGCTATCTCACGGGAAAAAATCTCCACAGCCAAAACCCGTAACTTCAACTGTCCAAACTCCGCAGATTGATAGGGTGTCTGCAAGTCCGCCGCAGAGTCCTTTAACGGCAGACACCCAGCCATCAAATCCCAAACTGCCATCAGACACCCAGAAAGAATTGTCATCAAAATTGTCACCAGAAAAATTGTTACCAGACACTCAGAAATTGCGCTCCGCGATCGATTCTCAGCAGACACCCAGGGATTCTCAGCAGACACCCAGGAAGAATTTAAAAAGCAAACCTCGAAATATCAATAGGTTGCGACAAAAACCTAAACAAATCGATCCTCCCAAAACCAAAAACTTTCCTGTCGCAAAAGCTAATCTGAACTCCAAATCACCAATATTGATGAAACCTTCCATAACAAAAATTGCTGCGGCTGAGACTGGCGTGGTCGGAAAATCAGCAGATCAAAGCAGGGTGTCTGCCAAGACAGCGGCTGAGACTGGCGTGGTCGGAAAATCAGCAGATCAAAGCAGGGTGTCTGCCAAGACAATAACATCTGCCAAGTCATCGACAAATCCAACGACCAAATTAGAGCCAAAAGTTTCGCCTCAGCCCTTGATTTCGTCAGCGTCGCTTTTCACTTACAATCCGGCGGCCATTGAACGCTGTAATGCAAAATGCCGACTTCCCGTTTTGTCAGCGAAAGGTGAAGAAATGATGGCGGTGTTTTTCAAAGTTGCGTACGCCGACGCCTTTAGAAAAAAGAAAGGTCGCGCTCAAATTAAAGGCCGAATCCAAAATATTGATGGTCTGACGCAAATTATTGTAGAAAAAGTCGAATAATCTTCTACAAAATCATTGTTTAAATTCTCTAAAACTTATAATTTCTTCATTCAATCTTTTGTTGCAACCAATCGTGGATGCCATAAGAAATAAACAGACGCGCTTTATTGTACGAAAGTGGATCTTTATAAAAGGTCTATTTTGAAAGCCGTCGAAGTCAAACTTTCGGAGAAATCGATGCCTGTTACCGTAAACATGAAAGATCTACTAGAAGCCGGAGTCCACTTTGGTCACCAAGCCAAACGCTGGAATCCAAAAATGAAACCTTACATTTTCGGCGCACGCAACGGTATTCACATAATCGACTTGCAGCAAACCGTCAAACAATTCCAAACAGCCTGCGAATTTCTCGAAGGCCTAACTTCTCGCGGTGGCCACGTTTTGTTTGTAGGAACTAAAAAAATGGCCAAAGAAATCGTCGCAACTGAAGCACGCCGCGCCGGAATGTATTTTGTCAATAGCCGCTGGCTTGGTGGCACCCTGACAAATTTCCAAACCATTCGCCAGAGCATTCATCGTCTCAAAAGAATTGAGAAAATGGCAAGCGACGGAACCTACGATAAATTAACAAAAAAAGAAGTATTAAACCTAACTCGCGAGCAAGAAAAATTAGAGCGAAACCTTGGTGGCATCAAAGACATGCCGGGATTACCACGAGCCCTTTTTGTCGTAGACTCACACAAAGAAGACATTGCCGTTAAAGAAGCCCGCCGGCTAAATATTCCCGTTGTTGCTATTGCCGATACCAATGCTGATCCCGACGTGCTCGATCATGTCATTCCAGGCAATGACGACAGCATGAAATCTTTGCAACTTTTTATTTCCACGGTTGCCGAAGCCTGCTTGCAAGGAAAGTCCCGAATGCGTGATAAATCAGAATCCGACGACGGTGCAAATTCAAAAGTCGAAGTCGGCCAATTCTTCGATGAGTCAGGTAATGCTGTTTCGGTTTCGAAAAAATCTCGGCTTGAACATTAATTTAAAAACTTAAGGACTATCGTTATGAGTATTTCTGCAAGTCAAGTAAAAGAGCTCCGGGAAAAAACTGGGGTTGGAATGATGGAATGTAAAAAAGCTTTGGAGGAAAATAGCGGCGACCTCGAGAAATCTATCTTGTGGCTGCGTGAGCGCGGCATGTCGCGTGCAGCTAAGAAAGCCGACCGCATTGCAGCTGAGGGCCTAGTTGAAGTTCTGGTAAACGATGATTCGAATGCTGCTATTGTGTTAGAAGTGAATTGCGAAACAGATTTTGTTAGCAAAAATGACGATTTCAAAAAGCTAGTCAAAGATGTTGCGGCCATCGCCTTGAAAAAGCAAATTCAAGACGTCGAAAAACTCGCACAAGAAAAATTATCCTCCGGTAAAACTATCTCTGAAACTATGAGCCAGTTGATCCAAACTATTGGAGAAAATATGAAACTGCGTCGTGCTGAGTATTTTTCTACAACCAATGGTTGCATCGCAGGTTACGTCCATATGGGCGGAAAAATCGG
The DNA here is from genome assembly GCA_043757325.1 of bacterium. Classification (GTDB taxonomy): domain Bacteria; phylum Bdellovibrionota_B; class Oligoflexia; order Oligoflexales; family RGVZ01; genus JAYVPO01. The sequence continues at coordinate 48,384 of JAYVPO010000110.1, read as the reverse complement.
TACTGCTATAGTGCTTGAAGGTCAAAAATCCCCCGAAACAATTGGGCTGGCAAAAGACATTGCCATGCATATCGCGGCAGCAAATCCACGCTATCTTAATAGTGAAATTGTTAAAAAAGATGAGCTTTTGCAAGAGCGCGAACTTGAGCGCAAAAAGCTTTTGGAAGAAAAAAAGCCTGAAGCGATGATCGAAAAAATTCTCGAGGGAAAAATGCGCAAGTTTTTTCAAGAGGTTTGTTTGCTTGATCAAGCTTTTGTAAAAGATCCAGATACCACCGTTGGAAATTTAATCAAAAAAGCTGGCGCTAATCTAAAAGCCATTAAGTTTGCAAGGTTTCAATTAGGCGAAGGTATCGAACGAAAGACCGAAGATTTTGCTGCGGAAGTCGCAGCCCAGCTTAAAAGCTAGCTCTAAAAAAACAAGAAAAGGATTTCTTTAAAATGAGCAAACCGCTATATCGACGAGTCATGTTAAAACTTTCCGGCGAGATGCTTGGTGGCACCAAAGGCGGGATCGACGGCGCGGCCATCGAAGCCGTTGCCTTGGAAGTGTCGCGCGCTAAAGAGCTTGGAATCGAAGTCGCAATAGTTATCGGCGGCGGCAATATTTTTCGAGGTTCCACGGCCGCCCATTGGGGTATGGACCGCACGTCAGCCGATTATATGGGAATGCTTGCGACAATCATTAACGGTCTTGCATTGCAGTCGGTGCTCGAGAACAAATTTAAACTACAAACTCGTGTTATGACAGCTATTACTATGACTGAGTTAGCCGAGCCCTATATTAGACGACGCGCCATTAAACATTTGGAGTCTGGTCATATTGTTATTTTTGCTGGGGGAACTGGAAATCCTCTTTTTACCACCGACACGGCGGCCTCGCTTCGTGCTCGCGAGATCAACGCCGACGTGATTATGAAGGCCACCAAAGTTGACGGCATTTACGATAGCGACCCGCACAAAAATCCCAACGCCAAAAAGTTCTCTGAGTTGACTTATTTAGATGTTATTTCCAAAAAACTAGACGTGATGGATGCTACTGCGATTACTATGTGCATGGAAGCTCATATGCCCATTGTAGTTTTTAAAATGGGTGATCCATATTGCGTTGCCGACGTCATTTTGGGTAAATTAAACGGTACCATAGTAAAATCTTAAAACTTGCTTAAGGAAAAAATATGTCGCAAGAAATTGTTACCAGCTGCAAATTAAATATGGATAAACGAATCAAGGCTTTCGAAAATGAATTGCGCCAAACTCGAACGGGTAGGGCGTCGGCTTCTATTTTAGACGCCGTGCGAGTCGATTATTACGGTACACCAACACCAATTAGTCAGGTCGCGACTATTTCTACGCCTGATGCCAGAACCGTTGCTGTGGCTCCATTTGAAAAAAAAATGATCGGAGAAATTGAGAAATCCATTCGAATTTACGATATTGGAGTAAATCCAACCAACGATGGCAATGTGATTCGTTTGCCTTTTCCGCCATTAACCGAAGATCGCCGTAAGGATATTGTTAAAGGCCTCAAAAAAATCGGTGAAGATGTGAAGGTAGCTTTGCGCCTTATTCGCCGCGAGGCTAATGAAGCCGCCAAAAAATTGGAAAAAGACAAAAAAATCGCCGAAGATGAATTTAAAAAAATCGAAGCCGAAATTCAAAAAGTTACCGATCAATTCGTAAAAACTGTCGACGACAAATTATCTGCTAAAGAAAAAGAAATTTTAACACTTTAACATTCTGTCAAAGTGTAGCGATTTTGCGTTTTTTTAATCTTTCGACTAAGGTCGTACGGTTCATTCCCAGAAGTTTGGCTGCCTGGTTGCGATTATTTTGAGTGCGCTCGAGTGCTTGCGCAATCAGGTTATTTTCTAAATTTTCGATATAATGATCTAAGTTAAGCCCCAAATCAGGAAGTTTTCCAAATTGATCAGGATACGAGATTGAAGCTCCAGCTCGTAACGGAACGATTAATTCTAGCTTTTTCTCCGTAACTTGCTCGCCCGCAGAATTTTTGTCGACAAATGTCTTAACTTCATCTGGAATAAATTCGCTGGAGATTTCCCCGCCTGCAGCCATTACAACCATCCGCTCAATCACATTTTGGAGTTGGCGAACATTTCCCGGCCAATCGTATTGCACAAGCATTTTAATAGCTTCTTCTGAAAGGGTGCACTCTGACTGCTCGGTGTGCATGCGGTTGGCGAGTTCTAGATAAAACTGCACCAACTCATAAATATCCATTTTGCGTTCGCGAAGAGCCGGAACGTCGACCGGCAGAACGTTGATTCGGTAAAATAAATCCGACCGAAATAAATTTTTACGCATGGCCTCGTGCAAGTTCACATGGGTAGCGGCGATGACCCGCACGTCGGTTTTTTTAAGTTCAATTCCACCGACGGGTGTGAATTTTTTTTCCTGCAATACCCGCAATAACTTGGCTTGTAAGGACAAGGCCATATCGCCGATTTCATCCAAGAATAACGTCCCGCCATTAACCCGCTCAAAAACCCCAGCGTGTTTTCTGTCGGCTCCGGTAAAAGCTCCGCGTTCATGGCCAAATAGTTCTGATTCCAAAAGGTTTTCTGGAATAGCGCTGCAATTAAGAGCAATAAAAGGTCGTTCCGCACGCATCGACAATCGATGAATGGATTTCGCGATGAGTTCTTTGCCGGTGCCACTTTCGCCACGCACTAAAACGGAACTATCGGACCGCGCAACTTTAGCTACCAGCTCCAAAAGAGCACTCATCTGCACACTACTTCCGACAAACTCTGGAAAAAGTTTCGTTAGCGCTTCACTGCGAGATCTCAATTTCATTTCTTCAAAAATCATTTAGTCTTTTTTCACACCTTAGGTTTTCGGTCGTTCATTTCTTCAAAAGAAATTCTTAGCGGTCTGTTCTCGCATTTATTAAAAAACGTTAAACTTTGTTGGTTCTTACTATTGATCATATCAAGATGGATTCCCCTCTAGCAAATCACCAGTGCGCATTTTTTGGTAGGAACAACGGCGCGAGGCATGATAACTTTCATTATCAATTGGAAAAATAACTTCAATTTCGTAGTTTGGTTTTTTTTATGACCTCAACTGAAATCGATAAAGACAAACCCCTGAATAAAAAGCCACCGGTACGCGTAGCTTTTGCACATGATTGGCTCGTGACCTATCGAGGCGGCGAAAAAGTTCTCGAGGCGCTCTTTGAACTCTTTCCGGATGCTCCTATTTTTACGCTTTTTTATAATTCTGCAAAATTTCCCGATAGCTTTTTACGAAGAAAGATTCACGTGCCAGCTGGACTCCAGCGCCTAGGTGCGCTAAGAAAAATATTATTGCCGTTTTTGCCCTCTCTCGTGGAATCTTTTGATCTGTCGGAATTCGATCTGGTTATTAGCACATCGTCTTGTGTCGCAAAAGGGGTCATTCCTCACCCAGAAGCCAAGCATATTTCTTACGTGCATTCGCCCATGCGTTACGCTTGGGACCAGAAAAAACATTATTTTACCCGGTCGATTTTTGAAAAATTACCGATTCGGATGTTGATTGATTTCTTCTTGTCGCGCCTTCGCATTTGGGACGTGGTAGCCACGTCGCGAGTGGATTTTTTAATTGCGAATTCAACGTTTGTCCAGTCGCGCATTCAAAGATTTTATCGCCGCGACAGTGAAGTTCTTTATCCACCTTTAGAAGAGCGCTTTTTTAGACAATCTAATTTTGTAAAAAAAGATTACTACCTGGCATTCGGAGCGTGGGTTCCGTACAAGCGATTTGATATTGCCATAGAAACTTGCCGGCGCTTAGATCGCAGGCTCATTGTTGCAGGCAGTGGCCCAGAAGAAAAAAAAATGCGCAAACTTGCAGATCCGCGGGTTCAGTTTGTCCATTCTCCGAGTGATGATGATCTAATGACTCTAATAGGTGAGGCCAAAGCTTTGCTATTTACGGGCGTGGAAGATTTTGGGCTATCGGCTGTGGAAAGCCTCGCTCTAGGAACACCGGTCATTGCGGCCCGCGCAGGTGGCGCATTGGATTATATTGAAGAATTTAAAAATGGTGTTTTTTTTGAGCCCGACCATATCGACTCGTGTGTTCATGCGGTTAAAAACTTTGAGACCCTTGATTGGTCTCGGTCAGAGATTCAAAACTCAGCCAAAAAATTCTCGAAGCTTGCTTTTCAGCAAAGGTTTAAAGAAATAGTGCGTTCTTTGGACAACCAATGAATAGAGACTCACTAACGGCAATTCGAATTATCAGTGACCAGGTATGCATTTCTGTCGCTTGGATCGTTACCTATTTTATTCGGTTTGCGTATCTTGATGCTCCAAAAGGAAACGTCGGGTATGTTGCGTACGCCAAGCTCTTGCCGTTTATCTGTGTGATTTGGTTTTTTGTATTTATGTCACTTGGTTATTATAATCGCACAGCTCAAAACCGTTCGGCTTTGCTTGAAGGCAGTCAAATTATTCGTGGTTCGTTTGTGGGGCTGTTGGTTTTTTTGTCTTTTACCTATTTCTATGCGGAATTTCGCTATTCAAGAGCATTGATTTTAATTTTTGCCGCGGTGCATCCGTTCGCAATTATGGCTGGAAGAAGCATTATTCGTAAGCTCTTGCGCTGGTATCGCAACCGAGCAACCGCCCGGACGACATTGATTATTTCCTCGAAAAAAGGCCTAAAAAAAGCTTTGCAGTTAAGACTTTTAGGTGAGATCGCCCGCGCCGATATTTGTGGGGTTGTGTTACTAGAAGAAGTCGACCCTGAAAGTGTTGAAATCTTAAAGGAAAAAAAGATTACTCTGTTAACTCGGCCACAAACTTGGTCGGCATTTTTTGATGTTAATCCCACTCAAACCGTAATTTTTAGTTTAAACGGCGAATTGGTCGATAAATTTGCAAAAGATATAACAGAGATCGCAAATTTAATAGTCGATGTGAAGTTGATTCCAGATTTGGAGCATTTTAGAAAATTCTCTTCCTCTATGGAAATGATCTCAGGAACTCCGGTTATTGTTATCCATGAAAGTCCTTTGGCTGGCCTCGGATCGCTTGCCAAAAGATTGATGGATATTATCGGCTCGGCAGTTGCGATTGTAATTTTTGCGCCGGTATTTTTATTCATTGCAATTTTGGTAAAATTATCTTCGCCAGGACCTGTTTTATTTCGGCAAGAAAGAATGGGTTTAGATGGAAAAACATTCCAAATGTTGAAATTTCGTTCCATGCCCTTAGACGCGGAAAGTGGCACAGGTGCTGTGTTCTCGAATCCTCAAGATAGCCGCGCCACTTGGATTGGAAAAATCATTCGCAGAACAAGTCTTGATGAATTGCCGCAATTTTATAACGTTTTAAAAGGTGAAATGAGCCTCGTTGGTCCACGGCCTGAGAGACCTGTATTTGTGGAAAAATTTAAACACGAGATTCCAGGCTATATGATTCGGCACAAAGTCAAATCTGGGATTACAGGCTGGGCACAGGTCAACGGATGGCGTGGCGACACGTCGATTCAAGCACGCATTGAATGTGATCTTTACTACATTCAGCACTGGTCGCTAGTCTTTGATTTAAAAATTTTAACTCAGACTGTTTTGAAGGGGTTTATTAATAAAAATGCCTATTAATGGGCCTAGTTTTAAGGATAAAGTCTAAAGTCTTTTTCAGTTAATTCGAAATAATTATAATGGTAAGATTCCAGAAAACTTCTGGCATAAAGTTTTAACCACGGAAGTTGCAAGTCATCTTGCAGTTTTGAGATCTCTTCGGAATGTTTTTCTGTCCATGCTTTAAAAAATGCGTTTTTATGTTTAGGTGGAATTTTTAATGGGAACGGATCAGTGTTTGAAATCTCAATAAGTTTTTGATCTACAACAAGAAGCTTGATTAAAATAGCATCGTAATCGGTTTTACTAATTCGCTGACCGGCTAAAAATCCTTTCTTAACTTGCATAACCTGTTCGGCCCTTATGGCGTCTAAATTAAATGACTCGCGTTCTTGACTAGCGCGTGATTCATGGGTTGAGACAGCACCTTGGGAGCCAAAACGAGTGCCGTCGATTATAACATCCGCGTGACTTGCAAAATCCAGCATCGCAAATCCTGCCATGGCGATAAAGATATTCGATAAAGTCTTTCGAGAAACCAGCATGATCCGATCCGCAAAGGTGACAAAATCATAATCTAAATGCGGCGCCGCGAGTTTTAAAATTTGTTTCGGCGGCAAAATTCCCGCCTGGTTCAGCACTTCTTTTGGAATATTTCGACGTTCGGTAAGTCGTAGGTAATAGATAAATGGGATCGGAACCCCGGTCAAATCATAGTTTGCCCAACTTACGACTGCTGAGAAAAGAATCTTTAAAGTGTTTCTCGCATACGGAAAATAAGTCTTGTGGCCAAATTGATTCTTTAGAATTTTTGCCTGCTTCGGTGTAATTTGATCAAGTTTTTCCATGCCGTCAGCCAAATTTTGTAACCACAATTCTTTTTCAATACGCGCACTAATAAATTCTTCGTTATTTTGTGTAAATGTGGCTTTTAGTAGGGCTTTTATGCCGCCCATGCGAGAGACTGGAATTTCTGCTCGTTCATCTAACAGGGCTTTTGTCGCAAGATTTATTTTATAAAGTGAGTTAAATACGTCTACAAGTGCGGTTATTTTTGGTTTTCCAGAAATTGAAATCCGAATCCAAGGTAAGATTCCACTTATTAGTCTTAGGCCGCGAAAGCCCTGGGGGTCCCACGAGACTTTCACACCTGGTGCGAAATAAAGTTCATTTAAAGTAAAAATAAGTCTATTTTGCAGGCGTTTTTGTCTACTTGTGTCTTGTTCAGATTTCGAAAAGATCACACTTAAATCCAAGTTTTTTCTACCACCCGCATTTGCCAGTACCGTCACCAATGCGAGATTTTGTTCCGGTGATTTTGGCTTGAGATTTTCGGGCAAAGGCTTGTACGACGTTATGAGCTTTCCATTTTGATCAGTCGAGTCTATTGCATAATCTTGATAGACAGCCTCCGCAGATTCAACTTTTTGAAGGTCGATTTGCCGCGAAGTTCCCGTGTAAAGATTTAGCAACTTTTCGCATAATGAAGCCTGCGAAAGGTTTACCAGAAAAATAAAAAATAAAACTAACAAGATGTTCACTCACAAATAGCCGTATCAAGGGTATCTTCCCCCTAATCTGTCCCCGAACACTAGCATTGAGACCGAGCAAAATCTCTGAGAAAAATCGCCCACGGAATATTTTTTTTGACGGATCGTTGTCAATAGAACAGTGTATGAGCATATTAGTAAACTCTCTGGATTCTTCGTCGAAAACCCCGCGCGGATTCTCTGGGTTGGTCTTTAAAGCAAGGTGCTCCACTTTCTGGGGCCGACAATCAAAAAAGTCGGATCATGTTTATTTGACGATTTGGTTTTTTCTCCTGCTACACTTGTCGCTGCAGTATTTTACTTCGTTCCAGTTTTTCTCCCATTTCTTTCGCCAGGTAAATGGAAGTTTACATGTGACACAAGTTTTTTCGGGAAGGTTTGTTTTTTTATGAGCCATGGTACTTACTCCGATTTTGTCCTTAAGTTTCTCTTAGCTTAACAAAGCATAACCGTAAAAACTCGTTGTCTGACTAATCGTAATCAAGTAACTGGTAGAATCGTTTTCCATGTAAATCATCCTTCTGATTTATTTAGTTAAATGAATACTGGAGTCCGCCTTCGAGCGTGAAATCGATAGTCCTCGCGGCTGTAAGTTTGTCATTAGGATCTGAATAGAGAATGCCTTGCCGCATAGTGTAAGTGAACTTTATAGAGAATCTTTGCGATAGTCTAAAAGCCATTCCGAGGCCTCCTGTGGGGGATGGGATGTAAAAGGAGTCATCAAAAACCGAACCATCAATTTCTTTGTGAATATCGTACTGAATTCGAGCAACTCCGCCAAAAACATAAGGTGTGAAAACTTCACCGTTATATAAAATGATAAAAAGATTTAAGGACGTAATTCCCATTTTAATCCGATTGTCAATTTTGTAGTAAATCTTTTTAGTTTTGTCATTTTGGTCGCGTTCTTCCATAAATCCAACTTCGTGGTCTTCTTCTTGGCGAAATTTTAAACCGAGGCGAAAATAACTGCCTAAATCTTGTGAAATGGAGCCACCAATTCCACCGGAAGTTTTAGTGGAAAGGCCTGTATTGTTGCGCACCTGATCGCCTTCAATAGACACCTGAGTGGCAGCGCTGGCGTTTGTGGCCAAACAGATCAGTGTTAAAATTAAAATATTTTTTTGCATGGGACTAGAGTCTCCTATTTTTCTGGCTCGCGTTTCTCTATTATAGTTTACGAGACTTCGCATCATATAACTGCGGGCAGAGTTTGCCTTCTGACTTCATTGGACACAAAATGACAAATCTTAAATTCAGACCAGGAGTTACGGCGGTTTTCCAAAATCACAAAACCGGACTTTTTTTGGTTTGTGAACGGGGCGATGCAAAGAACGCCTGGCAGTTCCCCCAAGGTGGCATCGACCAAGGTGAGACTCCGATCGCAACGCTTTTTCGTGAAATGAAAGAAGAATTGGGCTGTGATAAATTTAAGATTCTTAAACAAGCGCCTGATTTTGTGCAGTATCTGTTTCCGCCGGATTTAAAATCTAAAATCGTACGGAATTTTTCGGGCCAGTCACAGCTGTGGTTTTTAACTGAATTCGAGGACGGGAATGTTCCGGATTTGAAAAACTCCGACGGTGAATTTCAAAGTTGCAAATGGGAAACACTGCAATTTGTTTTAGATCATATTGTTGATTGGAAAAAAGAATCTTATATCCAAGGATTAAGTTCATTAGGTTTACTTGAAGGAGCTAAGAAATGAGTCGGATAGCATTTGGGAATATTATTTTTGGTTTTACGGTGATTTTTTTTGCGGCCATATATGGTGCGGTGATGGCGTTTGATTCCGCCGACACTATGGCTAGGGCGCCAATGGAAATGCTTAGTTGGGGAAACACATTGGTAAAAAGTTCTCACGGACATACTAATTTATTTGGGCTTTTGCATATTTGTTTTGGGCTGACATTTGCTTTTTCTGCATTGCCTAAAAAATGGCAGATTTTGCAAAGTTTTTTTCTTGGCTGCGGTACATTTGCCATGGGACCTTTGATGATCGCAAGAGCAAAATCAGGTTTGCCCAAGGTCGGAATCGATTTTTTAGGCGGTTTTATCGGCCTATTTTTAAGTTTAGCATTGGCGGCAATTCTAATGCATATCGTAGGACTTGGAATAAGATCGTTTAAACATTCTGTTTAAACGAAGTCTTAAATGTTTAACGCGATTTCTGTCGGAAGTCTGAAGTAGATGCGCCAAAAAATCAAGTTTAATTTAGGGAATTGACAAAGTTTCGGCCAAGTCCTTGAATGCAGTTGAAGTTAATTGTATTTCATGGTTAAAAATGGACAGACGGCTAGATCCCAGATGACAAGGGTAGGCGAACCCCGCCAGGACCGGAAGGTAGCAACGGTAGCCTAATACTTGGGTGTTTGGGGCATCTAGCCGTTCCTTTTAATGTTCGCTTTGTTGTTCGCAATCGAGCAAATTTCCAGTAAAGTCGTGGGCAATGAGTTATCTTTCTCTTGCGCGAAAATACCGCCCTCAAACTTTCAAAGACTTGGTTGGACAAGAACTTACCGCGCGAGCTTTGTCTCATGCGGTTTCGATTCAACGAGAACCCCACGCAATAATGTTAACCGGCGTCAGAGGTGTGGGTAAAACAACTTTAGCTCGGATCTATGCCAAGGCATTAAACTGCATATCAGGCCCAACACCCGAACCGTGTGGTACCTGTGAAAATTGCGTAGCTATTGCCAATGGAACGCATGAAGATGTTTTAGAAATCGACGGCGCCTCACACACAAGCGTGGACAATATTCGAAGTCTGATCGAATCTGTACAGTTTGCAACCCAGCGTTCAAAATTTCGTGTTTTTATGATCGACGAAGTGCATATGCTATCTGGCAGTGCCTTTAATGCGTTGTTAAAAACAATCGAAGAGCCGCCTAGTCACGTAATATTTATTTTTGCCACAACGGAACTACAGAAAGTTCCCGAAACGATTTTGAGTCGCTGTCAGGTTTTTCATCTTAAAAAAATCCCGTTAGACACGATTGAAGCAAGACTCGAAAATATTTTACGTCAAGAAGAAATACCTTATGAAACCTCTGCTCTAAAGTTGATTGCCACCGAAGGCCAAGGTTCGATGCGCGATGCGCTTACACTTTTAGATCATGTTATTGCTCTAGGCGGTGGTGGAATTAATGCCAAAGATGAAGTCACTAGAAAAAATGTCGAAGAAATTATTCCAGGGGCTTCCATCGAAAAACTACATGATTTTTTGCAAACGCTGGTCGCAAAAAATGCCGGAGGGATTTTTACTTGTGTCGATCAATATGAGCAAACCGGAGTTGATTTTGGGGATCTGATCGAAAACCTCTGTCACCATCTTCGCAATTCTTTTGTTTTTAAACAACTTGGAGAAAATGCTTTTCGCAAATTCCAAATCAGCACAACCGACTCCGAAATAAAAGTCTATAAAGACCTAGCCACGTCTGCAAAAACGTTAGAATTAAACCGAATTTTTCGCTTTTTGGTGCAGTGCCGAAAGGATCTTGATGGTTCAGAAATGGATCGGTACATTTTAGAAAATTACTGCGTGGAATGGTGTCTCGATCCGGGGCTACCTGATTGGTCAGAATCTTTAAGTCACACTTCGCAAAGTTCAGAGTCGGCAAAAACAGAAAAAGTTTTAGTTTCACCGTTGATTACTCCAACCACTACTATCGCTAATAAAACGATTCAACCTGTTGCTGCGGCGAAAAGTTTTCCGGATTCATGGGAAAATCTTGTGTTACAACTTCGCAAATTTTTGCCATTGCAGGCGCGGAAATTAGAAGAATTAATGGTGGAGTGTTATTCCCAGGAAATTATCCGACTATTGGTCAAAAAAGCTAGTTTTGTGAGTGCCGTTTTTGTTAAAAATGAAGAGATAGTAAAACTTAAAGGAATTTTTAAAGAACATTTTTTGTTTGACGGTGAACTTCACATCAAAGTTTTAGATGATCGAGCGCCGGCTGCCCCATCAATTTTAGATCGTCGCGAACAAGATTTGAAAGAACTCCGGGATAATCTAGAAAAAAAGCTGCGCGAAAGCCCCGCTGTGAAATTTATGCAAGAAAATTTTAATTCGCGAATCGAACATATCGACATCCCTGATAGCGCACTGTAGTCTTAAAGATATGGCTATTACAAATTTTGAAACAAAAGAGATCTACGCAAAAGTTGTTTATTTTGGTGCCAAAGGCAGCGGCAAGTCGGCAAATCTAAGGTCGCTTTTAAAGCAAACTTCCGTGGAACTAAAAAGCGGAATGCTCGACCTTCATATGGGATCGGGAAGTGATTTTTATTTTGATTTTCTGCCGCTAAAACTTGACGATTACGAAGGTTTTCAGATGCGGCTTCATCTGTACACTTTGCCGCAGCTCAGTTCCCTAACGACCACAAGTTCACTTATGTTGCGAGGCCTTGATGGATTTGTGTTTGTTATTGATGCCCGGGTTGAAGCACTTATGGAAAATAACGAAGCTTTCGAGAAATTTAAGCGGCTTTTAAACCATGAAGGAATGCAGCTTTCAAATTTGTTTGGAGTTTATCAGTATAATAAGCGTGACCTTAATCACAATCTACCGGTAGAAAGACTTCGCGAAATATTTAATCCGCAAAATAAGCCTGAAATTGAAGCAGTTGCTCATCAAAACATTGGCACTATGGAAACCTTGGCTGCGATTAGGGAGCAGCTTGTTTTTAAAATGAAAAATTACCCCGTATGAAAACATATTTCAAAAAAGACTCGGCATACCTAATTATTACCTCAGTTGTGGACGATAAAATTTCAGTTCTTCACGACAGCGGTGCCTATCTTTTCCCGATTAAAGTTACTCCTTTAAAAATCATAGTTGACGCCTTGATGGAGCAATTTCCGCAAGTGGTTTTTGATTTTGACTTTGCGTATGAATTGGATGACGAACGGAAATCATCAGTGTTTTTGGGCGGTTGCAAAGTTCCTTTTAAAGACACTAAAACGTTTCCAGAACTTTTACGTGGTAAATCCACCGGAAGACTTGTTCTTTTTAAAGCTTTTCAATATCGTATGGGCTCACACTTAGAAAGCCTGCGAGTTGTAGAAAGTCATGACATCCCAAAATAAAAGAGTCGCTGTTTTAATTTCTGGTGGAGTCGACAGTTCAGTTGTTTTGGCGCTTTTAAAAAAAACTTGCCAGTACAATCTTACCGCTTTTTATTTAAAAATTTGGCTAGAAGACGAAACCCAATTTTTGGGAACTTGTCCTTGGGAGGAAGACTTACAGTATGCCAGGGCTGTGTGCGAACAGTTTGAAGTGCCTTTAGAAGTCGTGTCTTTGCAGAAAGAATATTACGACCGCGTTGTCGATTACACGATTCAAGAATTAAAAGAAGGCCGCACCCCAAGTCCTGATATTTTTTGTAACGAACGAATTAAATTTGGCGCGTTCTATGAAGCTGTGGGTAAAAATTTTGATTTTATCGCCACGGGACACTACGCAGTTGTAGAACACAGAGAAGTCATTTCAGAGTTAAAACGTGCTGCTGACGAAGTAAAAGATCAAACCTATTTCCTTGGCCATATTTCTGGAGCCCAGTTGCGGCGGTGTCTTTTTCCGCTTGGAAGTTATTTGAAAGCAGAGGTTAGAGCCATGGCCGAAGAATGGAAATTGCCTAATGCTTCCAGAAAAGATAGTCAGGGAATATGTTTTTTGGGGAAAATTAAATACAGCGATTTCGTTGGTCATTATCTGGGCGAAAAAAAAGGCGACATTATCGATATCGTTTCGCAGAAAAAACTTGGATTTCATCGCGGCTTTTGGTTTCACACGTCAGGTCAAAGAAAAGGGCTTAAACTCCACGGTGGACCATGGTTTGTGGTTAAAAAAGACGTCAAAACTAACAAAATTTTTGTTGCACACGAAAAAGATTTACCGCAGTTTTCGCAGACAACTTTTAAAGTCACGTCTTGTCACTGGATAAACGAATTTAAAGAATCCAAAAATTTAACTGTCAAGGTTCGGCACGGGAAAAATTTGATCGAAGCAACTATTACATACCATTCGTCCAGTGAACTTGAAGTAGAAATTCTCAAGCCTGATGCCGGTCTAGCCGATGGTCAGTATTGTATTTTTTACTTAAACGAAACATGTTTGGGATCAGGAATGATCGCGCTATTTTAAAGTTATTAAAGCGCAGTAAAATAACATCTGTTGAATTTTGATACCATATTGTTTTTAGCTATGCTGCAAAATAGCGTTGAAGTTTTTCGCGCAATTCAAAAATAGAAACATGCGGAAGTTGAGATTTGTGAAATGATTCGGGCCCTAAATAACTTACTACCATTGCTTCTAAATTTGGAATTTTTTTTATTTCTTTGGGAAGTTTGGTTGTTTCCGCTTCGGAGTGACTTAGTTTAGCTTCGACCGCCAAAATTTTGCCGTTGCAAGTTAAGATAAAATCGACCTCTTCGCCATCTTTAGTGCGCCAATGAAAAATTTCTATCTCTGATAAAAAATAATCTTTGAGTTTCACAATTTCTGACAGCACCAAATTTTCAAACAAAAATCCTACCGAAGGGCTGATGAGCAAAGGCTCAACCTGCGACCATCCTTGGAGCCGAACTGCTAGACCTGTGTCTAAAAAATAATATTTTGGAGATTTGATAAGCCGCGTTGTCAGATTGCTAGTGTAGGCCTCGACGCGGTGTAAAATCATCATCCTTGCAGCAAATTGTAGCCAACTCTGAACAGTTTGGACTTTTACCGAAGCGTCTCGAGAAACTTCCGTGGCGTCGAATATTCTTCCAACTCTTGCAGCTACAAAACGAAGTAGTTTGGTAAATTCAAAAACTTTTTCAATGCCAATTGCAGCGATATCTTTTTCTAAAGATGTTTGAATATAGTCGTTCAAATAAGTAACCGGAGACAGTTCACGATTGACATATAACTCGGGCCACCCGCCTCGGATTAAAAAATCTGCAAAGTTTGTATCCGGCAATTTGCGAAATATTTCTGAAATACTCAACGTGTGTAGTTTAAAATACTGAGCTCGGCCCGTAAGGGTTTCAGCAACGTTTTTGTCGAGTAGGACACGGTTTGACCCCGTTAACCAGTAGGATGGCTGTGGGGAATTTTTATTATTTAATCTTAAAGTTTTCCACTGATCGACCGCGATTTTTAATTGTGAAAAAATTTCAGGTACATAATGAGCTTCATCAATAACAAACTCGGCACCTAGTTGTTTCAAAAATTGTTTCGGGTTATTCATGGCGCTTGTTCGAGCGCCTAAATCGTCGAAAGTGACAACAAGTCGACTAGATGTTTTAAGTTTTTCTAGAAATGCGGACTTCCCGGTTTGCCGCATGCCGATTAAAATCTTGATCGGCTGTGCAGCAGAATCGGTAAATCTTCGATATAAATCTCTTTCAATCCACATATTTGGCTAAGTATACGGTAGACTGGCAGTTTGGTCAAGAAAACAGCGATTACCGTTCAAGGAAGGTAAAACTTTTGACACGTTCCACCTGCAGTTGCGTTTCCTTCTACTGCCACAAGGCAAGAGCCACTGTCACACTCGGGAAATATATTTGGCGCACTAAAATAGCTTAAAAGTTTGCCGGTTGGTGTCATTTTTAATTCATACTTTAAACTAGCCGAAGTTGTTTTAAAGTAAGTGACAGCAACAGGAACCGTAACAATATTTCGATCTGGTAGCGGATTTGAAAACAAATAATCATCAAACTCAACATGTTTGGTTGTGCCATCATCCATCGGTGAGCCTTTTTTCATTTCTTTTACTTGAATAGCTTTTGGTGAGGACCGTTCAAAAACAAAATGAAAACAAATTTTATCTTGCTCGACAAATCGAATCGTTGGAATCAAATAAAAAGCAGATGTTTCAGTCACCCCAGGATTCACCGACTGGCTAAAGGCTTTTTCGTAATCGACAACTTGCTTGTCGGCAGAATCTTCGAAAAATTTGCCACCTTTGTTATAAAAAACCAGGTCGGAAACCGACGAAAAATAATCTTTCATGGATTCTTGTAAAAGCGCATTCGTTAATCCTGCAGCCACAAATTGTGCTCGCAAATTGGCATTCCATTTTACCGTTCCAGTGGTTAAAGTCTTTATTGACTCGGAAGTAATTGGTGTGTCCTTTTCGTTGACCAACGAAAGTGTGCTTGCCGGCACAACAAGACCAAGTCCTGCCTGCGGAAGTGAGCGTTTAAATAGCTCGATAAGAGCCGATTCGGGTGCAACGGAATCGTCGTCTTTGGTTTTGTTATCTCGATTTATATATTTGCAACCAGTACAAAAAAGTAACAAAAGAAGAGTTTTTAAAAACATCATTCGCTCCTTTCGCAGCAGAGCAAATCATCGCCAGAGCACACGGGCTTTTGGTCAACATAGGACAGCGTTCCAATGGTCTCAACTCCGTATTCCGCCTTAAATAAAACCCCGGAATCTACATGAACGGATTTGTAGCGCGCTACAAGTTTTGAACCGCTATCTCCTGATCCAAGTCTAGGCGCATTTTCTTTTAATACCAACGAATCGAATAACACCCCTGTTGCATGTTCTTCCAAATTAAAACTAAATAGTTCGCTCCATCCGGAGGCAGGTTTATCTCTTTCAAAGAAGGGCAGTTCATCTTTTCCGTGTACCGGCCGTACAACAATTATCTGCTCGACCTGCTCGTCGAATTTCTTCACAAACTCTTCTTTGGATTTAATCGGATCGCGTAAGAGAAAATGCTGATCACTTGTGGACGAAGAAAAAGCGTGATTGATCGCTGACTTTAAAATGAATTTATAATTCAGGCTCTGACTTTCTTCCGGCAGAAATTCAAAAGCGTCCTTTTCAAAGTACGGAGCGAGTTTTGCGCTTGCTTCCACAATCGGAACACCATGGCTTTTGACACCATTGAGAGCAGGAGAATAGATCTCGGTCTTAAAACTATTTTCGGCTGTGGTGATAAATTCCACCCGATCTTGAAACGCCGAAAAACAAGCCCCTTTTTCTTGGGCGCAACCTACCCGAGGCCTCCCAAGGCCGATTTTGCTTTGGTCAAATTGCCAAATAGTATTTACTCCGTCTTGCAAAAAACTTATCTGAGGAGCTTTTACTTGAACCGTATAGGCGGCTTTTTTTGCCGTGTCGGATGACAAGACAAATCCTATACTTTCCAATTCCGTATCATTATCTGTTGCGATACAGTGCGCAGCAGTTTCTATTTTTGGAAAAATAATATTCGATTTTGAACCTGAGTTTCCTCTGGGAATCCAGACTTGGTAAACAATAAAACTGACAATGCCGGTGCAGGATGCTGATTTGCCTGATTTCTTCTTGATTTGAACTTCAACCGTTACGGCTTTTAACTGGGATAATAACTCATCCCCGGAAAAAAAATCAACCGCAACACTGTCATCTAAACTAAGCGAATCGTTTTTGAGTTTAGTTCCTGTTAATTGGGCCCCAGTTCGGGCACAACTCGAGCTTTTTTGCTGATGAAAAGGAGGACTTTGTTTGGAATTGTTTTGCGAGGAACCTCCTGACTTGGGTCCAGGGGTGTTCCCGTCTGGGTCGTTTGCACTCTTAGGCGGAGAACAAGAACAAAAAAAGCAGGCTAAAAAAATGAGTTTGGACAAGATAAAAAATCCTTATTTTGTAGTTGGCGCGTAACTAACTAACTGAGATGGCGCCAAATGGAAAAAGGACAAGGCGACGAGAAAAACCCAACGAAGACAGTGCTATGCGCAGCTATTCGCACGGCGAGGAGGGTTTTTTGAAGTCAACGCAGTCATTTTTATCCTTTCGCGCCAGCGACTATTTTTCTAAATTATCGCATGGATTGGTTTAATCGACCTAACTTTTCAGGCAGGCCTTTGCAAAGTTCTCCGATTGCCTCGATAGCGAATAAGAAATACCGACTGATCGTCATGTTCAGGAATTAAATCTGCAAAAAAATTCTCATATTCTTCCAGTGGTTTCCCCGAAAGCAGTTCAAGCTTTCTTTTGAATTGTTTTAGTTGCTTTGAACCGTCACAAACACCGTCAGTATAAGCCACCAGCACTTCGTCGGAATGGGTTTCGACACTTGCGATTTTTAATTTTGCAAAATCAAATCCATTTGCAAGCCACCTATTGGAAGTCATCACAACACGAGATTCAGCTGGGGAAAAACATAAAATAGGTGGGTGCCCCAGCGTAACGATATGAAGTTGCGCATCTTTATGCGCTAAGATCATTACAGCTGTCATGGCCCGATGGCTGCGATTTTCAATCACCGCCTGGTAGATGGTCTTAACAGCCTGTTTTAAAATATATTCAGGTTTTAAATTTAAAATATTGGCTTCAGTTTGACGGACAAAATTTTGTAGTGCCGCATCACATGCTGAAACAACAAGACCCGCTTGGATTCCCTTTCCAACAATATCTCCAATAACTCCTAAGCTATAACCGTAGCCTAATTCGCGCCAGGCGATCCAATCTCCTCCGACGGTTTTTGCGGCTTTGTAAATTGTTCGCACATCATAATAATCTGATCTTTGAACGCCGATTTTAATAAAATTTTCTTGAACTTCTTTGGCAAGTGCGAGCTCCTGTTCTAGTTGCAATCTTTTTTCTCTATCTATGACCGCAATTTGAACTCTTTTTTCTAAGGAACCAAGCGAAGCAATCGCTGCAATCATCCAGATCATCGCACAAAAAAGCACTGGAATTTGATTGTAGTCGTGAATTTTAAAGGGTCCAATTTTTTCGAAATCTTCAACACCTAAGTATATGGAATAAACAATCAAAGCTATCACAGCGAGAATAATAAATTTGCGGCCGTCGACTTCTTTAGACCTTTCTTGACGCAAATACTGAACGATTACGGCGCTACTGATTAAAGGTAAATAGTTTAGAATTTGTAGAATTGCATAACGAAAGTTTGCACCTACAGAACCTTCAAAAACAAATGATAAAAAATACATAGCAAGCATAAGTAAAAAAATTAAGAAAAACACAAATTTTGGTAATGAGCGTTTAGCCATTGCGAATGCGTACCAGGTGAGTGCTGCAATATGCGCACAAAAAAGCACGAAATAATGTCTTGTAGATAGACCAGGCATCAGGCCGACTCGGATCGCTTCGGCACAGCCAAGTAGACTCAACGCAACACCCAAAGCAAATAATTCTTGCTTCTTGTCGAGAAAAAGAAAAAAGGCGAATGTAATCGCTGCGGTCGCCAGAAGAAAAATAATAGTCGCGTGGCGTGGAAAGCTTTTTTGAGCAAGACGGTGATGGGTTTTGTAAATTTCTGATGTTTCGCCTAATAGCAGGTCCTGATTTATGGCTCCTTGAAACTTTTGACCGGATTTGATTCGCGCCAGGATACTAACGGTGTTATTTTGCAGCGGAACAAGGCTTACAAAATAGGGAAGATTGCCAGCAGAATCAATCACAGTATTACCGTTAACTTCGATTTTTACATGATCTGCTTTGATTCCCGGTAGGTACAGCAAAGGACTGCGAAGATTTTTTAAGTTTTCGTATGAGAAATCCAAGCGATAAGATAAATCATTTGAAGAGACGGTTTCTGGTTGCAGCGGTCCTAATACTTTGACTTGTGCAGAAGATTGGATAAAATCCACATTGGCATTGCTATAAACTTGAAAAATAATTATGACAAAGGCAGAAAGAGGAGCAAGACCAATCAGACTCGAAACCACTTTGGGATGAAGTTGGAAGTCTCGGATGGTTTTAGCTAATTTGGCAAAGTTAGAATTCATTTTGTTATTGATCGGTAGGATTTCTGGAAAACGTGCTAACTATTTCTTCGCAAAATTTGGCCAGTAAATAAATAATATGAAAAAACTATGGAATTAAACCAGTTTGCGCGAAATATTTTGTTTGAGTCCGATCTGGAAATAAAATTAACCGGAAGTAAATTCTTTTCGGATAATCTGCCAAAAATAACTTTTGATTTTCCAGAAGATTTTTTACCTGCAAGGCCGAACTGTTTGAAATTCTCAAATCGTAAGTCTCAAACGCGATTTCCCGGAAATTTTGAAAGCGAAAAAGCCCGCGCCGAGGCTTTGCATTTCTTTGCCAATCACGAGCTATTGGCGTTGGAATTGATGGCGGTATGTCTTTTGAAATTCCCCGAGGCACCCTTAAAGTTTCGTTTAGGACTAAGCCGAATTATGCTGGAAGAGCAGTCTCATATGCGGTTATATTTGCACCGAATGAGGGCGCTTGGCCTTGAATTTGGGGAGATTTCTGTAAACGGTCATTTTTGGGAATTGGCAAAAAACATAACTTCACCGTTTGATTTTACGGCTCGGATGTCTTTAACTTTTGAGCAGGCCAATTTAGATTATTCCTGTTTTTATTTAGAAAAATTTACCGAAGTCCGAGATTTTGAGACTGCGGAAATTATGAATACTGTTTTGACTGATGAAATTGGGCATGTGGCTCATGGAGTCCAGTGGTTTAAAAAATGGCAGGATCCCGAAAAATCCCTTTGGCAAGCCTACGCTGAAGCTTTGATATTGCCATTAAGTCCAGCCAGGGGAAAAGGAATGCGAGTGCAAGCAGAGCCCCGATTAAAGGCTGGTTTGCCGCAAGATTTTATCGAAAACATCGATAAATTTGGAGAAGACAGAAACGGAGATAAAAAAAGCGGAGATACTAAAAGCGGAGATACTAAAAGACTTTTTATTTTTAATCCGCAGTGTGAAATGGAACGAGCGGATAAAGATATATGTGTAGCTAAAGTTGTGGAGCGATTCACAAAAGATGTTGGCATTTTGTTTGCTTTACTCGCAAAGCCGGAGGATTATTTTTTAGGCGCAAAGCCGACAAAAGAGCACTCCGAAAAATTGGGAAAACTAGGTTTTGTTTTGCCGAAGTTTGTTGAGTTTGAGCAGCTAGAAAATTATGCAAAAGTCATTCCCTGGGGACACTCACCTTTTTTGACTAAAACATTTACGCCGTACGTCAAAGAAAAAATTTCACAGTTAGAGAATACAGAGATATACGAAAAGGTAATTGTCTTGCAGCTGGCAAAAGTCTTTTGCGAAGTAAATAATATTTTTTATTGTGCCGAATCAGTTTCCTCGGAAGAGGAGATCGTAAGATTTGCGAGTAAACTACAAGATCACTCTGGAATTATTCTAAAATCGATGCATGGTGCCAGCGGTCGTGGAAATATTCGGTTATTTTTCTCTGAAGATAGGAAATTGCAAATTTCGAAAAATCAAAAAAACTGGATTGAAAATCAATTTAAAAAACACCGGCGCCTTATTGTCGAACCGCTGTATAAAGTGATAATTGATTTCTCGCACAGTGGTTTTGTTTCGCAAAATAATTTAGCAATTGTACAAAAGGGCTATGTTGCGCGTTTTAAAACAACTTTTCAAGGCCAGTATTATGGCCACTATTTAGGCAAAAAATTTGCGGATCTCAATGAAAAAGTCACAAGGTTTTGGCATGAAAAAGTGGCTATATTGTCAACTAGGATTTTTAACGATACGGCAAATTATTTGGGTTCGCTTGGGTATTCTGGCCCTTTTGGAGTAGACGGCTTTGTATACGAAACCGCAAAAGGTGATCTTGGTGTTATTCCAATGATCGACTTAAATGTTCGCTATACTTTTGCGCATATAGCCGCGGAAATAGAGAAGAAAATCGCACCGGGAAGATCAGCTTTTTTAAATGTAGGGCCTCTTAAAAATTTTAATTCCGAAGCAGAAGTTGTTCAAGATAGGCATCGAAAATTGCTGTCAGGAACTGTTTTACTGACCGAAAAAAATGCGACCTCGAAATTTGGAGCTTCTTTAATTGTAAATTAAAGTGTGAATTACAAACTAACTTTTAGGCTACCCATTAAACCGCGCTCTGTGGTCTTTAGGTCAATGTTGTCACGAGTTGTTGTCCAGTCTTCCGAATAAGGACCAACCGAAAATCGCAAAATAGAAATTTCAATATACGCCTGATAATCGTAGTAAGTACCAGATTTTTTACCGTACTGCATGAAATGACCTTCAGCCCCTAACCATTTTATAAGATATAGTTGCAACTCGGCGCCGACAGCTTCGCCTTTTTGCTCAATGTTTAGCACAGGAGATTTAAATTTATAACCGCCATACTTTAAAACCAGCGAAGAATCCTGCACATGTTTACCGAATATACGCAGATTGCCGGTGTAATGCTGCAAATTAGAAGTTTTTTCATTTAATTCAACGTCACTTGACAACGCAGTATTCGTTTCTTTGGCGAATCCTTCTCCACCAAAATCAATATTAAGACTCCGAATTCCGATGGTGCTTGAAACAATATTCGTAAGCCAAAGTTGCGCCTGTCCTGCCTGACTATCGGTTTTAGTAAGTTTTTCGGAATTGGAGTCTGCCAAGTACGAGAAATCTCCACGCATTCTTCCGAAGCTCAGCATTAATTCAGGCGCAAACCTATCCTTTTGTGGATCGGAAAACATCGCAAGCCACACATCCATCAATTTCATGCGTTCTTTGATTTCTAGCCACTTCGTCAATGTCCAACGCGTTGACTCGCGTTCCTCTTGAACGGTAGTTACATACGTGGTGACGGTTGTAGCTTTTGCCTCTAAAAAGGAACTGTTAAGGGCCGACAATAAAACCATAGCTAACAAAGAATAAGACATAGAAGTCCTCCTCGTTTGCCTTATCGGCGGGTAACTTAGCCTTTCGTGATTTTTAATTTAAATTCAAAATTTTCAGAACGTTACAGCACATATTAGCCGCTTTTGAATAACCTCAGGTCAACATTGGCATCAATTTTCTGCGCGGGTTAATTCATCCTAAGTCTTGGCACTTCTACGTCTGATTTTGACTTCCACATCGGCCTTCGGGTGATCTTGATCGTCGACGACAGACATTGCCCTTCGCGTATTCATGCGTTGTTTTAACAACATAAAGACTTTGATATTTACATGGCGAGTTTTTCTGGCTTAGTTCATGGAAGCTGTCTGGCAAAGTCTTTCGGGCAATGCCTTCCGTAGACGATCACGATCATCCTAAAGGTAAGGAAAAGGCCGAAGGCAAATATAGACGTAAAGGCCGCAATTCTACAAAACATTATGCCGCGCGCAAAAAGTTGAACCCAATGTTAAGCTAACGCAATTGGGATACCATATATACAAATTGTGAATCTTGCTAAATATTAAAGACCTGTTTCAATCACAAGCGCTTTTTCAATTGTGACCGGCTCTTTGGGTTTATCGCCTGCGCTCGTCGGCACTTTTGCAATGCGCATAACAGTGGCCAAGCTTTCTTCGTCTGCGGTTTTTCCAAAAACCGTGTACTGATTGTCTAAAAAAGGTGATTTTCCCGTGCACAGAAAAAACTGAGTGCCCGCAGAATTTGGATCTTGTGCCCGAGCCATGGATAGAACACCTGGCTCATGTTTTTCAGAATTAAATTCGGCTTTGATTTTATAGCCAGCATCCCCAGTTCCATTTCCAACAGAACAACCGCCTTGAATCACAAAATTTGGAATCACCCGATGAAAAGTTAAGCCATCGTAATAACCAACCTTCGACAATCCAATGATGTTTTTTGCATGCAATGGAGCTTTATCGGCATACAAATCTAAAAGTATGTCGCCCATCGAAGTCTCGAATTTAATTTGATATTTGTTTTTCTCAAAATCGATAGATTTTTGAGCTTCAGTTACTTCAGATTTGCAGTTTTGCTTATTCATTTTATTTCCTTATAATTATGTATTGGGCTCGTAACTAACAAACTAAGCTGGTGCCAAATGAGAAAAGGACAAGGCGGCGAAAAAAAACCAACGAAGACAATGCTATGCGCAGCTATGCGCACGGCGAGGAGGGTTTTTTGAAGTCAACGCAGTCATTTTTATCATTTCGCGCCAGCGACTAGTAATTCCACGATAACAGCGGAAGCTTCGCCACCGCCGATACATAATGTTGCAAGTCCGCGGGATTTTCCAGTACTTTTAAGTCCATTTAATAAAGTTACAAGAACACGCGCCCCGCTGGCACCTATAGGGTGGCCTAAAGCTACCGCTCCGCCGTAGATATTTATCTTTTCAGGATTGAGTTTTAATTCTCTCATTGCTGCCATAGGAACAACACTAAAGGCTTCGTTAATTTCGAATAAATCGATATCGCTGGATTTTAGATTTGCTTTTTGCAAAACTTTTTCGATGCACGAAACCGGCGCGGTTGTAAACCAATTGGGTGCCTGAGCATGGGATGCGGAGGCTACGATTTTTGCCAAAGGATGCAGGCCATTCTCCCGTGCTGTTTTTAAGTCGGTGATTCCAAGTAGCGCGGCACCATCATTAATGCTGGAAGCATTTCCTGCAGTTATCGTCCCCGCTTTCTCAAACGCCGGGCGCAGATCTTTTAATTTTGCTAAATCAGAAGCAAATGGTTCTTCATCTTTGTCGATGAAAATATCACCTTTTTTTCCGGCAATTTTAATCGGGACGATTTCTTTAGCAAATTGCCCTGAGTCGCTTGCTGCTCGCGCTCGCAGGTAACTTTCTTGTGCAAACTGATCCTGCATTTCCCGTGAAAAGTCGTATTTTGCGGCGCAAATTTCACCGCATTGACCCATTGCAATTTGACTATAAGGATCCCAGAGTCCATCCCACTGCAAATGATCTTTCATTTCCACATTGCCAAATTTAAATCCCGCGCGTGAATTCATCAGTAAATGTGGTGCTAAAGTCATGTTTTCTTGGCCGCCTGCAAAAATGATTTTTGCATCTTGTAACTGAACAGCTTGATCAGCCAGCATGACCGCTTTTAAGCCGCTTCCACAGACCCTGTTGATAGTTGTGGCGCGGACAGAATCTGGCAAACCACTGAAAATAGCGGCCTGGCGCGCTGGTGCTTGGCCGACACCTGCGGTTAAAACCTGCCCAAAAATGACTTCGTCTACCGCGGCTGGATTTACTTTGGTCTTCTGCAAAGCATCGGCAATTAATGTCGCCATAAGCCGAGGGGCGGGAATTGTCCCAAGCCCTCCGGAAAGTTTTCCGATTGCAGTTCTGCCTGCGTAAAAAATTACAGTTGGATTTTGGGGATCGCGCATAGGTGAAAATCTCCTGAATATTTAAGAAATCCTGACCGTAAAGCGTAGCGATTTATTTTAAAATACGCTAGCCTCAAGTGGATTTTAAAAAAGGAAAAAAGGCATGAAAGAAAATTGCACGCTGGAGTTATCAAATGGCGTGATAATGACTGGTTTTTCGATTGGAGATCAGTCTGCAAGTTCCGGAGAAATGGTTTTTACAACCGGAATGGTTGGCTATAGTGAAGCATTAACCGACCCGTCTTATGCCGGCCAAATTTTGACCTTTACTTTTCCTCTAATCGGTAATTATGGAATTCCAAAATTGCCGCAGCATCTTGAAGTGTTTCATTCCAAAGGGTTTGAAAGCAATCGAGTGCATGCCCGGGGTGTGGTGTGTGCGTTAAATAGTCGCGCAGCTTTTCACTGGTCAAGTGTTTTGACCCTCGACGCTTGGCTTAAAGACCAGAAAGTTCCTGGCATTGTTGGAATCGACGTGCGACATCTGACTCACCTTATTCGAGATCACAGCCCACTTTTTGGAAAAATTCAGCCTGAAGGAATTCAAGCTAAAAAAGATTACTTTGATCCCTCCGCAGTAAATATTTTAGATGAAGTCAGCACCAAAAAAATCGAATTTATAAAATCACCGATTAAAAATAATGGCAAAAATAAAACCGTGGCATTGGTCGACTGCGGCGTAAAATGGAATATTCTAAGGCAAATATTAGCAACAGGCTGCGACGTTAAACTTCTTCCCTGGAATGCAGATCTGAAACAGGTAGAGTGTGACGGTTGGCTATTTGGAAACGGTCCTGGTGATCCGAAACGAGCCGAAATTTTAATTTCTCAGGTCGAAGCTTTGTTAAGCAAAAGTAAGCCTATTTTAGGAATTTGCCTTGGTCATCAAATTCTTGCGCTTGCGGCTGGTGCCAAAACATCTCGAATGAAATTCGGTCATCGCAGTCACAACCAACCGGTCTACGAAGTCGACACGGGCCGTGGTGCGATCACAAGTCAGAATCACGGCTATGTGGTCGAAGAGAATTCTTTGCCAAATGATTTTTCGGTTTGGTTTCGCAATGCAAATGACGAAACCTGCGAAGGCATCAAACACAAAACAAAAAATATTCGCAGTGTGCAGTTTCACCCTGAAGCCGCAGGTGGCCCGCGGGAAACCGGCTGGATATTAGAGGAATTTATTGCATGCCTTTAAATAAAATATTTTCGGAAAAAAATTCAAAAGTTCTTCTTTTAGGTTCAGGTGGATTAACCATTGGTCAGGCTGGTGAATTTGATTATTCCGGCACCCAAGCCGTAAAGTCTTTGCGCGAGCTTGGATTGACCGTGATCGTGATAAATCCTAATATCGCTACTGTGCAAACAGACCCTCAAGAGGGTGTGAAAGTTTATCTTTATCCGGTGGAACTTCATTGGGTCGAAAAAATTATTGCGATCGAAAGACCGGCGGGAATTGTAGCGGGTTTTGGCGGGCAAACTGCATTAAATTGTGTTTGCCAATTAGAGGCCGCTGGAATTTTAGAAAAATATAATGTGAAAAACCTTGGCACCGCCGTGGCAACTTTGCGGATGACCGAAGATCGTGACTTATTCGCCCAACGCATGAAAGAAATTCAAATTCCTATTCCAGATAGTGTGGCTGTAGAAACGGTTGCCAACGCTAAAAAAGCCGCAGCAGGAATTGGTTACCCGGTGATTGTGCGCGCTGCCTACGCTCTTGGTGGCCTGGGGAGCGGTTTTGCAGATAATGAAAACGAGCTGGAAACACTTGTAGAAGGTGCTTTGGCAACTTCGCCTCAGGTACTGGTGGAAAAATCTTTGCGCGGTTGGAAAGAAATTGAATACGAAGTGATGCGCGATAGTCGTGGAAATATTATTGCAATTTGCAATATGGAAAATTTTGATCCACTGGGAATTCACACCGGTGATTCCATCGTAGTTTGCCCAAGTCTTTCTCTAAACGATGACGACTATCAGATGCTTCGTAATGCGGCGCTTAAAATTGTGCAATCCTGTGAAGTGGTTGGTGAATGCAATGTTCAGTTTGGATTAAATCCTAAAAGTTTAGAGTTCTGTGTGATCGAAGTGAACGCCCGACTTTCTCGTTCAAGTGCCTTGGCTAGCAAAGCATCCGGATATCCTATTGCGGCCATTGCGGCTAAGGTTGTATGTGGTTTTGATTTGCTCGAATTAAGAAATCCAGTTAATGGAGTGACTTCTGCTTTTTTCGAACCCGCGCTAGATTATATTACTGTAAAAATTCCCAGGTGGGATTTGGGGAAGTTTAAGGGCGCCACGAGATCTCTTGGATCGACTATGAAGTCCGTCGGTGAAGTAATGGGAATCGGGCGTAATTTTTGTGAAGCTTTGCAAAAAGCCGTGCGCATGGTTACCGAAAATTCCATGGGAATTTCTTCAAATTTGCGCGGAAAAAAAACGTTGCAAGAAGTAAAACTAGAATTACAAAATCCTACTGACACCAGGATTTACGCAGTTTTCGATGCATTGCATGAAAGTCTTTCGGTTGAAGAAATTTATAAGCTTTCAGCAATCGACCCGTGGTTTTTAACCCAATGCCTTGATATCGTTACGGCAGAAAGTGCAATTAAAAAAAAGAAAGCTCTAAAAGAAATTTCTGCGGACGAGCTTCGCAGCTGGAAAAGGCTTGGCTTTAGCGATGATCAGATCGCAGGCTTTTTAAAAGTCGAAACCAAAACCGTACGCGAATATCGTAAAGGTTTAAAAATCCTCCCATACGTCAAAAAAATTGACACCACTGCTGCTGAACATCCGTCGATGACAAATTATTTTTATTTGTCTTATGAAGCGGCTTTTCATGACCCTATGCCAGCTAAAAACAAGATCTCGGCTTTAATTTTAGGAAGCGGATCTTATCGTATAGGAACCAGCGTAGAATTTGACTGGTGTGCTGTGAGTACGAGTTTTGAAATACAAAAACATGGCTATGAAAGCATCATTTTAAATTGCAATCCCGAGACAGTTTCCACGGATTTTAACAACAGCAATCGACTTTATTTCGATGAAATGACTATTGAACGCGTTCTTGATATTTGCGACTTAGAAAATCCAGCCGGCGTCATTGCCTCCATGGGCGGCCAACTTCCTAATAAACTTGCAATGGATCTTGCCAAAAATAATATTAAACTTTTAGGCCATTCTAGTGAGACCATTGATTTAGCTGAAAATCGTTCGCGTTTTTCTAAAATTCTTGACGAGCTTAAAATCGACCAGCCGCGATGGGCCTCGGCTACGTCCCTGGCAGAAATTGATAATTTTGTGCGCGATGTGGGTTACCCGATTTTAATTCGACCAAGTTACGTACTTTCTGGTGCGGCAATGAGTGTGGTTTATGACCGAAAATCACTGCAAATCAATTTAGAACTTGCCACCGAAATTAATCGCGATCATCCAGTGGTTATTTCTGAGTATATCGTCGGAGCAAAAGAAATTGAGCTCGATGGCGTCGCTCAAAATGGTGAAGTGATTATTTCTGCAGTTACAGAACATATTGAAAATGCCGGAGTTCATTCGGGTGATGCCACCATGGTGATACCGCCGCAGAAGCTCTATTACGAAACCGTGCGTCGAGTGCAGCAAGCTGGCCAGAAAATAGCACGCGGATTAAAACTTAACGGGCCGTTTAACATTCAGTTTCTTGCTAAGTCTAATCACATCAAAGTAATTGAATGCAATGCCCGGGCAGCTCGGTCTTTTCCATTTGTGTCCAAAGTAATTGGCCACAATCTGGCAAAAATCGCCAGTCAGGTTTTGATAGAAAAAAAGCTTAGTGTGCTACCAATCGATATGGGTGCTTTGAAGAAAGTTGGGGTCAAAGCGCCGTTGTTTAGTTATTCGCGGCTTGCTGGAGTCGATCCAGTCCTCGGCGTTGAAATGGCTTCAACTGGTGAAGTGGGGTGTGTGGCAAATCAGTTTGAAGAGGCATTTTTACTAGCTATGGAATCTTCAAAAATCTATGCGCCGGTGAAAGCGGTTCTTGTAAGTTCCGGACCCGAAAGACAAAAGTTAGAATTCCTTGAAGCCGCAAAAATTTTGGAAGAATTAGGACTCAAAATTTATGCCACTCCGGGCACCTTTGTCTACTTAACAGAGCACAAAGTAAAGTGCCAAGAAGTCGACTGGAAAATTCAGGCTATTGAACTTATCCGCCTCAAGACAGTGGACTTAGTTATCAACGTGCCAAAGACTTCCGATCCTGAGGAACTTTTACGGGGAAGTTACGTACGGCAAGCGGCCCTGCGTTTTGGCATCCCACTGCTAACAAATATTGAAAAATCAGTGGAATATATGCGGGCATTAGCGTACGTTCGCGACTTTAGAACGTCTCACGTCCCAACTTGTTTGGAAGGATAATTTATGCGAAAGATATTACTAGTGCTTGTTTTCTTCGGCTGTAATCCAACAGGCGAAGACTCTCAAAAACCAATTCCAGTGGTACAAGATTTAACAAATGCCAATCCTCAGATTTTATTTTCTGCTTCGGATCCCTATGCAATGCCATCGGCTGCAGGCGTATTTTTAGTCGATGTCAAGTCCAAAACTGTTGAGAGTATTTCTTCGGGGGAATCCAGTGATGCGAGTTTATTTTCTGTCGGTAAAAATACCGCCGTTTTATTTAACCGAACGGGCTCGCAAAAAAACTTTCGTGCGATCGATGTCGTAGCAAAAAAGTTCACAACGGAGCAAGTTAAGTATCAGTCGGGAGCTTTTGGAGATCCGCACGATATTGTTGTTTTGGGTGACCGTGCGCTGGTGGCTAACTATAGTGGTCACGGGATAAGTGTTCTAGAATGGCCAAGTGGCAATGAATTACAGAAAATCTCTGGACACAAGTTGGATTTAACCAATGCTGCCAAAACAAAAACTGGAAAATTCTATCCAGATAAAATATTTGTTAAAAAAATCGACGAGAAAACATCCCGAGTTTTTGTTGTGCATCAAGCTTTGGATTTTGAAAATAATTCCATGACAGCCAACGGCTCTCAGCAAATTTTTACTTTTACGTGGTCCGACAAGAAATTATCTGCGGATGACCGAAATATTTCTGCCGAAGGCGTGCAAGGAATTAGAATAAAGGGGTCGTTTCCTATTGCGTTAGCCAACGCGGACGTATCTAAATTATCGCTTTGGTCTGTTTGTTCGCGGTATGTTGACGTGGACTTACGGGCTGGCAAAACATGCGTAAATTCTTTTGAAGAATTCGATACGACGACTTTACAAGTTAAAGAAATTTGGGACTTAAAAGAATGGGAAAATAAAATTTTTATGAACGGGCCAGTGATTGCGGGTGCCGATGAAAAACTTTTTTATCAATCCGTAGAAGATAAAGTTGGCGATGTGGTGACCAGAAAAATCATCGAAGTAAAACCTTTAGATAAAGCATTTAAGACAGTTTATATCTTTAATAACAACAATTTCGGCTATGGGCCGCTATTTTACATCGATTCTGTAAAGCAACTTTGGACTTCTAATGCCCAAGACTTAAATTCTGCTTTGAAAGGCCGCTTTGTAATTATTGATACTACCGGTAAACAAAAAAATACAAATCTAGATCTGGCGTTAATGCCTTATTCAGGTGTTGTATTCTAATTCTGTGGTTATGTAGTCTTCTTTTTGCCGCGGACAATGAAATTACGATTTATGCGCCGAAATTAACAGAATACTCACTAGGTTTAAGACAATCAATTGTTCCAGAAGATGCCTCGCAATTCGGTGCGGAAACACATCTAAAAAAAAATCCAGCCTTTGTATTGCCCGAAACTGGAAAAATCTCTGCATCTGGATTTAATATACCAAGAATTCGTGGCCACGATATTAAAGCCACCGAAGTTTATATTGATGACTTTTTGGTGCAAGATCCGTTTACTCATTTGCCCATTATTGACGAACTGGATTTAAAGGCTTTTGGCAAATTGGAAATTTATACCGGCTTGTCTCCTGCCGAAATACCAAGTGTCCAATCGGCGGGAGTTTTGGCATACAAATTTAAAGGACAAAGCCCCGATAGTTTAGTGTTTGAAGGCGGCGAAAATTTTGGAAGGCCGTTTGGCGATTCTACTTGGATCTTTCCTAAGTATTCTCGAAATAATTTAACGGCGGAAGTTTATCTTAGGCGTTTTCAGTCGAATGGCAGATATAACTATTACAACGATGAAAAAACACCATTTAACACCGCCGATGATACCGTAAGTAGTCGCGAAAATAACGATAAAAGAAGTTATGAATTGATTCCCCATTTTAAAGCCATCGCTGCAGGCTTTGAGCTTGAAATTCTAGGGCTTGCTAATCATTCCGATGCGGGTATTTCAAACTTTTCAGAATCAAACTCTGCCCGAGAAAAATCCAAATATCAATTTTATGGGTTGAAGATTAAAAGGCCTTTTGCTGCCGGAGAATGGACCTTTATTCCGATGTACCACTTGAGCCAAAATTTTGGTGCAAACCAGACGTTCGACGCAAATCGTGAGTATTTAGCAAGTCATTCAGAGTCGATTTTTCGCAGCGAAAGTACCACCCATGTTTTTAAAGCTCCTTTAGTGAGCAAGACTGTAGAAATTTTTCCGCAAATTTCTTTTGGGGACACCAAAGTCTCGACCGATCAAGACGAGCAAACCGTATTTAAATTGCGTAGAAAAAACCAAATCGCAACGGTTGGTGGGCGTTGGAATTTATTGCAATATGTTTTTGTTGAGCCCAAATTTCAAATCTCAAAAAATTCAGATGTGATCGATGTTTTAAGCGACGTTACTCGAAGTGCAGAAGAAAAGTCAGTTGCAGGCGCTAAGTCGGCATCAGGAAAGCAGCTTGCGGTCAGCGTAGGCGTCGATCAGTACTCGGGGTTCGCTCAAATCGGAACAGCCGATCGGCTACCTAGTTTGCTCGAGGAGTTTGGCAATGGCGGAACAATTAGGCCAGCAGATAATTTAACCAGTGAAAAAACTTTGCACCGCGAAGTTGGTGCTCGCGTAAAGCAAAACTACGGACTCGGAAGGAATTTTTATTCGGCGCATCAATTTGCTTTTTTTGTGGATGACACAATCGACAAAATTGTTTTTATGCCGAGTCTTGGAAATTCTTTAAAAGCAGGAAGTTTAGGAAGTACTCAAAGTCGGGGCTTTGAAATTCTTAATGAATTCACAGCAGGGTTTTTTAGTCTTAATGCGTCTTATGCACGAATTATTGCGTTAAATAACAGTACCTCAGAGGACAAAAAAATTCCCGGTATACCAGAACATACGGTTGTACTAGAGCCGGTTATGAGGTTTTACGACTGCAGCATACGCTGGTTTTCTCGATATCGCAGTTCAATTTATCGGGATGCGGGAAATTCCATCGAATTGCCAGGTGCTTGGATTCATGATTCTTCTTTTGACTATAAATATCAAAAAGACTGGAAATTAAATTTAGGAATTCAGGTCTTAAATGTTTTCGATACTATCTCGACTCCGATTTCCTCGCCCGATACTGCTGGAAACGTTGGTCGCACGAGTTTCTCTGACTCGGCTTCTGTCCCCCAACCTGGTCGGCAATGGGTTGTTAGTCTCGCGACTGAGTTTTAAACGACGTATGGTTAGAATGTAGGGGATGTTTTGAATTTATTTTTTAATTCATCAAAGTCTTGTCTCTGCTGTGGCACAACGCGCTGCAAACGCTGAGTTCACCGCCCGTCGAACACGCCATTGCCGCCAAGAATATCTCAATAGATTTCAGTAACTACTTTCGTCACGAATTCATTTATATCGCAATACGAGTTTGCATTTTAAATTTTCTATCGAGTCAATAAATTGCAAACTTCCGTTAATTTTTGTGTACCTTCAGGGAAAATCTCCGCCAAACGAACTCCTGTGCCGTCTTTTGCAAATCGAGCCAGAACGTCTGGATTTGAAAAACCTGAATATAAATTTTCTGAGAATCGAAATAAATGATCTTTTTTAAAACGAGCCAATAAGCCAGTTGCTAAAGCAACAATTGTCTCATCAAGGTCTTTTTTCGCAACGACATCAGCAGACAAAATTTCGTATCGTAGAGAGTTAACAAAAAAAGTCAGGCCGTCATTAAACGGAAAAGACATAAAACCGATATTTTTGTTTTCTGCAGAAATAGTCCAATCCAAAACTGGAGTATGGCTTTTTAGCAGACTTTTGATGTTAATTTTGCGCTCGCTGGAAAGTGGAATTGTGCTATCGAAGCCAAAAAAACGTGGCTGCAATATGGCAAATTCAGAAAACCGGATTTCAGCCAATCTGCTGATTCTATGTAGGAAATAGTTATTCTTTTGTAAGTTTTCACGGCTATCAATTTTTTTCAGACAGGGATCGGTTTGAGCGTCGGAAAGGTAAGTTAAAGCTGTTGTCAAAATTAATAGGTTTTTTTCCTTTGCGAATTTAGCTGAGCTAAAAAGATGCGCAGCTAGTTTTTGAGCGGTCAATCTTGAGGTTAAAAGCGTCAACATGGAATTTGGCATATTTACGAATTTGCGCGATGACTGTTGATTTCCATAAAATGGAAATGTGGTACTTCTGTCCGCATAGATTTTATTAATAGCCGCGTACCGCTTCTTCGGTATCGATGTTCTTTTGAAGGTGACAAAGTTTTCAAGCTCCTCACCATCAAGAAGGTCATCTGAACTGCCAAAATGACCAGGCCAAAATGGGTATGAGCTTAAGATATAAGAACCTTCAGCGCCGTGACAGGTCCGACAACTGTTAGGTTCCGTCTTTAGTTTTAAAATTTCAGTATTATTCTGTTTGATTTGATAAAATTCTGTCTGGTTCGATGTTTTATTGAATGCGATTACTTCTAGAGTGTCATAGTTTTTTGCTTTTTCGTTCCCATGGTAAGCAAGAATCAATTCACCGGTTTCACCGAAATGAATGAAACGCGGATTTTCTGGGCTTGCTTCTTGTTCCGAAATGCTTTCGTAAAGAGCTGTATGGTATTTCAAATATTCTGTCGGTAGCTTATTTAGCAGCTCGTCAATGGTAGTGATTTTTTGCTTTTGTATCAACGCATCGATAGTCTGAATTGTAAGTTCTTGCTCCGCTGAAGTTTTTAAAATAGAAATTTTACCAGACGAAAAACGCTGGCCCTCGCAACGAAAAAGAAAAATAACTATTAGTGCATATACTTTTGTCACAAAACACCCGCTCAAAAAAAATTACTAGTTTCAAAGACCCGGCCAAACTACTGGCATTTTTGCACAATGTCAAAGTGATATGTGATCCGATTTGTAACTTCTTAATAACTTCGGGTTCACACCGGATGAAATCTTTCGCGGCGCGGGGTTTTATATTTGCTGGCCTTGACTCATAGACGTCCATCCTTGTCTTCGACATTGGCTTTTTTGTCGCCCTCGCCTTTGAGGTGAACCTGATTGTCGCCTAGAGGCGTTTGCCATCTACTTTTTCAAGCGTTGTTTTAGCATATTGAAACTCCCGTTTGATATTTGTACTGCAAGTCTTTTGGGTTACGCTTTCGGTAGCCCGGTTGGATATGTTTCTCGGGCAATGTTTTTCGGGCAATGCCTTCCGGGCTATGCTTTCCGGGCTATGCCTTCCGGCGAAATTCAGGATCACCCAAAGGGCAATAAAAAAGGCCGATGTCCAGGTCAAGAATATACGTAAAGGTAACATGTCTGGAAAACATGAACCCGCTTGAGTCGCAGAAAATTGCATCCAATATGAACAGGAGGTTATTGAGGTGTGATCCAGCTAATGTTGGGCGCCTCAATGAAGGTAGGTATAAATCACTTTTTACGGTTCTCACGAACCCGGACATCCTGGAGTTCTTTTCGGAGGGTATTAAGCTGGTCAGAAATCAAAGCAAAAGAAAATATAATAAGTCCACAAACTACTATAATCGTTGTGGAATCATTAAGCTTACCCTCGCGAAGATCCATTGCCATAACAATCGCCGCGACAAAAAAAATGAACACGGAAACCGGTAAAAAAAACCGTAGAGGATTAAAATAAACCGTAATCCGCACAGTCAGTTGGAGAAAACCTAAAGTATCCCGAATAGGCCTTATTTTGGAAACTCCCGCGCGCTTTAGATATACAATTGGGACATAAAGTACTCTTAAGCCAGAATGCAACGACGCCAGAGTAATTGTCGAAGTAAAAGAGAAACCGTCGGGGTACAGATGATAAAAACGCAGAGCCAATTCCTTCGTAAAGATTCGAAAGCCGGAATTTAGATCAGGAATAATACGACCTGTCGAAAAATTTGCAACCAAATTTAAGAACGCCTTGGCAGGGCGCCGAATTAATGGAATATTTGCATCTTTTGTATGCCTAGAACCAACCACCATATCGAAATTTTGCGACTGCGCAATCTCTAAAAATTCCGCAACTCGAGGAGTTGGATAGGTTCCGTCGCAGTCGGTAATAGCAATCCAAGGAAACTGCGCCGCAGTAATCCCCGTTTTTAAAGCAGCTCCGTATCCTGTGTTCTCCGCATGGGCAATAAATCGCACCAAAATTCTATGATTACTAAAATACTTAGAGAGCTCGCTTAGTATTTGTGGTGTGCCATCATTGGACCCATCATCGACAATGATAAACTCATGAAGAATATTTAATTTTTCGGAAGTGGCTTCGAGCAATTCCTTCAGCTCCGCAACGGCTTTAACTTCATTATAAATTGGTATGACTATTGAAATGCCTAAAGAATCCAAAAAATTTCTCCAGTTGTCTTAAAGCGAGAGAATAAACTGATCATGCTTATGTGTCAGCATAAATCAGGCCGAAAAAGTGAAATTTCGAAGTCAGGTGATAATATTTCCCGCGATGAATAAAGAATAAACTTCTTGCAGATGATATTTTCCGTGAGTCTGGTGGGCTGAGCAGTATTTTAAAAGGTCTTGCAGAAGTGTGCGAGCGCCACGGCCTGATCGCCTGTAATCAATAAGTTTTTCTGGCAGATGGTAGGCGCTTTTACTATTCACGTAGTCTGCTTCTGAAGCGGCATTGATAAAAACAATATTTGGATGAAAATCAAATATTTTTAACCCAGGCTGCTCAAGCTTTAAATCCGCTATATTGAATCCGGTCATTTTGCTAACCAAATCCAAATGATCCATGTAAAAAATCGGAAATTCGACAACATCATGCTCTTTGACGATCGGAACCAAATATTGTGCAAGTGGCATATAATAGGAGCTATCGTATTTAATCCCATGCTTTTTATAGGCGACTAGCATTTCGGAATCATAAAATAAGCAGTGACTCCTCGCGCCTATAGCTTCTGGGCAAAATTCTTTGGTTTTAGAAATCACGTGGGAATAGATTTCACTATCTGAATTAAGTTCATTTCTTAAACTACGCAAAGTGTCTCCATTTCGACGATAATTCGGATGCAGTGCGCGCTCGTTTTGCGGGCCGACAGCGATACCTGAATGGGTACAAAAAAATGTCCCGTGAACTTGAGCCACTTTAAACATTTCCAAAAGATCATTCAAAACTTCGGGATGCGCCCATTCTACATCCACTGTGAAACAAATTAAACTTTCTGTCCTTAAATCGATATGAGGCATTTTTAACCTAACTTTTTTCGTACGGAATTAATAATATTTGCTGCGGCAATAAGTTCACTTTTTTCGTTTCTTAAAAACAGAATTCGCAATGCTCCAGTCGCGGTGAGAATATCTACAGAACCATCATTTCGATTTAATTTAACTATTTTTCCGACTATTCGGCCCACATAATTCTGGTAATCCGAATCTACAACTTCAGCTTTCTCAATAATGTATTTTTGGTCTTCGTAAAATGTGTAAGCACCCGGATAAGGAGATGACAGGCCGCGTACAAGGTTAAAAATGTTTGTAGTACTTAAGTTCCAATTGATCTCACCATCTTCTGGTGCTCTGCTGCAGCAGTAGGTAGCTTGTGTAGAGTCTTGTTTCGTTAAACTTAAGGAATTTTTGTCGAATTGCTGTAAGCTTTTCACTAGTACTTTTTTGGTGGCAACTATGGTCTTTTCGTAAATTTCCGCAGCATATTCTTGATCTTCAATATCAAAAACTTCTTGCGCGATAATATCACCTTGGTCCATTTCTGCAGTTAAGAAAAAAAGTGTCACTCCAGTATTTTTTTCGCCGTTTATGATGGCCCAGTTAAGTGGAGCAAAGCCCCGGTATTTTGGCAGTAGTGAATCGTGAACCGCTACAGCTCCCAATCGGCTTTTTTCGAATAAATCCATACCGATTAAAACCCGGCATCCGACAACGATAAATAAGTCAGGCGCCATTTCTTTAATGATTTGGTGAGCGTGAGATTGCGGCTTTAATGCTTCGTTGTTAAAAAGCGGTATGTGATTTTTCTGCGTAAATTCTTCAAAAAATGATTCATAGCGTTCGTTTTCATGTTGAGACTGAGTAAGACTGACTACAGCTTTAATGTGATATCCGCTGTCAAAAAGCGCCGTCAAAGATTCAAATCCTCGCCTGGTGCTCCCAATAAAAACAAGTGATAGCATAAAACCTCGCCAATAGGTGGTCAAAAACAAATGACCTTTTACTAGATTGTCCAATAATCTTAGGGTACATTAAAAGCATTGCCTAGTGCTTAAATTGAAGGGTGGCCGATGTTAAACGTAGCTGTTTTAGGGTTTGGTTATTGGGGACCAAACTTGGTCCGAAATTTTAACGGCATAGAGGGTGTTCGGACTAAATACATTTGCGATCTTGACCCGGAAGCTTGTAAGAGCGCAGCAAAAAGGTTTCCTAACATTGATGTGTCAAATGATTTCAACTCGGTTTTAAAAAAAACTGATGTGGATATTGTCGCTATAGCAACTCCGGTTGGCAGTCATTTTGAGTTGGCGCGAGCCGCTTTAGAAAACCATAAACATATTTTTGTTGAAAAGCCATTCACAGCCAACTCGGATCAAGCACAAATCCTTATCGATTTGGCTGCGAAAAAAAATCTAAAAATCATGGTTGATCATACTTTTATTTTTACCGGCGCTGTTTCCAAAATGAAATCGATGATCGACAATGGAGATCTGGGTAAACTTTATTATTTCGATTCGACCAGAGTGAATCTTGGATTATTCCAGCACGATGTCAATGTTATCTGGGATCTGGCTCCTCATGATTTTTCAATTCTCGATTACATCGTCAAAAAAAAACCGCATTCCGTTGTGGCTACCGGCTTTGATCATTACAATCGGGGACTGGTTAATCTGGCTTATTGCTGCGTGTATTATGACGATATGATTGCCCACTTTAATGTCAATTGGTTATCACCGGTAAAAATCCGCAAAACCTTGGTTGGCGGTAGTCAAAAAATGCTTGTGTGGGACGATCTTGCCAGTGACGACAAGCTTCGAGTGTATGATAAAGGTGCCATCAATACCACGACCGAAGGCATTCATAAATTAAAATGGGATTATCGGTCCGGGGATATTTTTATTCCGCACCTCGATCAAACTGAGCCGCTAAAGGCTGCTGTCGAGCATTTTATAGCGACCATAAATAACCAAACAGAGTGCTTATGTAGCGGCGAAGCAGGCTTGAGAATTGTGCGGTTATTGGCTGCTTGCAATGAATCACTGGAACATCGTGGGCGGGAAGTTATTTTATGATCAGCGCAGATGTCAAACTTGGTAGCAACGTAAAAATTCACGATTTTGTAAATCTTTATGGGTGTGTGATTGGAGACAACACAAAAGTCGGCCCCTTCGTTGAAATCCAGCGTGGAGCAGTGGTAGGAAAGCGATGCAAAATTTCGTCACATAGTTTTATTTGCGATGGAGTTGAAATTGGCGACGATTGTTTTGTTGGTCATGGCGTCATGTTCGTAAATGATAACTTCCCAAGGTCAGTTAATGCTAAGGGTGAACTTGAAGAACCGCAGGACTGGCAAAATCGATTTAAAAAAACTATCATTGGAACTGGGGTTTCAATCGGCACAAATGCAACTATTATCGGTGGCGTGCATATTGGGGATGGAGTTTTAATCGGAGCTGGTGCCGTCGTAACCAAAAATATTCCGCAACAAGAAATATGGGCAGGAAATCCCGCTCGATTCCTACGCTTGCGTCACTAAGAAAGTTACTTTATGCAAGTTGAATTTATTAGTCTCACGCGCCAACACGAAGGAATTCGCGACGAACTGCGGGCGGCATTTGAGAAAGTCTTGTCGGCAAATGCATTTTCCGGCGGTCCTTTTGTCCAGGCTTTTGAAAAGCGTTTTGCGGCGGCTCATAATGCAGCCAACTGTGTAGCGGTTAATAATGGAACGTCCGCACTTCATGCAGCATTAATGGCTTTAGATATTGGATCTGGTTACGAGGTAATCGTACCTTCTATGACATTTTTTGCAACAGCAGAAGCGGTTAGCCTTTGTGGTGCAACTCCTGTTTTTGTGGATTGTGATCCAAAGTATGCTTTAATCAATCCCGCATTAATTAGCCAGGCAGTGACCGCTCGCACAAAAGCAATTATTCCAGTTCACCTTTACGGCCAAGCTGCACCCATGGAAGAAATTTGCACTATTGCTAAAAAACATAAACTTTTTGTAATCGAAGATTGTGCGCAAGCTCACTTGGCGACTTATAAAAACAAATCCGTTGGGACTTGGGGAGATGCGGGATGTTTCAGTTTTTATCCTGGCAAAAACTTGGGCGCACTTGGTGAGGGTGGTGCGGTCTTGACCCAAAACGAAGGCCTTGCAAAAAAGATCTCGGCAATTCGCGATCATGGAGCAGAGAAAAAATACCACCACGATATAATCGGGCACAACTATCGTATGGAGGGTTTTCAGGGCGCTTTTTTAGATATAAAACTTTCGCATCTTGGCACTTGGACCGCTGCTCGTAGAAGGAATGCGGCCATTTATTCAGAATTACTCGGGAATACTTCGCAAATAACTCTGCCTCAAAACGATCCTTCGTCAACGCATGTGTACCATTTGTTTGTTGTGCGAACAGATGAACGAGATCGTCTAAAAGACTTTCTCGGAGAAAATGGCATCGCAACGGGCATTCACTATCCAATTCCTTGTCATTTACAAAAAGCTTATTCCCACCTTGGTCACAAAAAAGGTGATTTTCCTCAATCCGAAGATTTTGCTAATCGGGGATTATCTTTGCCGATGTTTGCAGAG
Source organism: bacterium (assembly GCA_043757325.1). GTDB lineage: Bacteria > Bdellovibrionota_B > Oligoflexia > Oligoflexales > RGVZ01 > JAYVPO01. The sequence continues at coordinate 9,036 of JAYVPO010000110.1, read as the reverse complement.
CTAGAAGTCAAAGAAATCGAGTACGTGGCCAACAAAATTATGGATTTTTATAAATGATTAATTTGGCTCACGAAAAGATTCTTGTGACTGGCGGAGCGGGATTTATAGGTTCCCACCTTGTAGATCGACTTGTGAATAGGAATGTTCAGGTTAAAGTCTTGGATAATTTTAGTAACGGCAAACGAGAAAATCTTGAGCAGCATTTGAAAACTGGCAAAGTTGAGCTTTTAGAAGGTGACATAACCAAAGAGATTGATATTAAAAAAGCCGTAGACGGCGTTTCTGTAATTTTTCATCTGGCTTGCTTGGGGGTTAGGCATTCGCTACACAACCCGTTTGAAAATCACCGAGTCAATGCTGAAGGTACGTTACTTTTGCTGCTTCAGGCCCGCGCCGCGGGGATAAAAAAATTCATTCATGTTTCATCGTCTGAGGTTTATGGGACGGCGCTTTCGGCTCCTATGTCTGAAATGCATCCGACATTTCCTTGCACGGTTTATGGTGGCGGTAAATTAGCTGGTGAGTGCTACTCACGAGCTTATTTTCGCACTTATGGATTTCCAGTAGTGATTGCGCGGCCGTTTAATACTTACGGTCCGCGTAGCCATCACGAAGGTGATGCAGGTGAGCTTATTCCAAAATGTATCGTGAGAGCTTTAAATTCCAAACCCATGGTTGCTTTTGGTGATGGTTTACAAACCAGAGACTTTACTTATGTTGTCGATATGGCGCAAGCTTTGGTGGAATTAGCTCTCCACGGGACAATCGGGCAAACCTATAATATCGGAAGCGGCTCCGAACATACTGTGTTAGAAATATGCCAGAAAATCGGCCAAAATTTTCATAACAAATACGAATTGAAACATTTGGATCCGCGCCCTGGAGATGTATTAAGGCTGTGCGCTGATTCCGGCAATTTTTTTTCGATAACCAAATGGCGGCCTGAAGTTTCGTTAAGCAGCGGCCTCGCATCAACCATTGAATCATTTCGTTCGCACCCGCAGGGCTTTCAAAATCTATTAACCACAGAAAATGAAAGGAACTGGGTTTAAGCCCATAAAAAATATGCTGATCCCATTTGCTAAACCGACCATGAGTTCATTTGATTCATCAGCCGTAAAAGCAACCGTTGAGTCAGGCTGGATTACGCGCGGTCCAAAGTGTCAGGAATTTGAAGTAGAATTTTCCAAGTATGTGGGCTGTGAATTTTCTTCCAGTGTATCCAGTTGCACGACGGCAATGCATTTAGCATTACTTGCTGCAGGGGTGCGTGCCGGTGATATAGTACTGACAGTCAGCCATTCTTTTATCGCCACAGCCAACGCAATTAGAGCTTGCGGAGCCGAGCCCGGATTTATTGATATTGATGACAGAACCTTAAATATGGATCCAGATGCCCTAGCGGTGTTTTTAGCTGAGCGCTGTCATCAAGGAAATAATGGGATTTATTTTAAGGATGTAGACGCGATTCTGACGATGCCTGAATCACCTTTGCATAGAATTAAGCCCGAGTTGACCGGACGCATTGCTGCGGTTATGCCTGTGCATCAATTAGGGCTACCATGTTCTATCGTAGAGATTGCTGATATTGCAAAAAACTATAATATTCCTTTAATAGAAGACGCTGCCTGCGCCGTTGGTAGCGAAATAAAAATTGAAAATATCTGGCGAAAAATTGGCCAACCATTCGGTCAGTCTGCTTGTTTTTCGTTTCACCCACGTAAAGTTTTGACCACTGGAGATGGTGGAATGATTACAACCAACAGCGCTGCTGTGCACTCGAGTTGCGATCTTGGTCGGCAACATGGCATGAGTATTTCCGATGCCGATCGCCACAAAGCGCAAAACGTCATGTTCGAAGAGTATTTAACCACCGCATTTAACTACCGTTTAACCGACATCCAAGCCGCACTTGGTTTAACGCAACTTAAGCAATTAGATTCTTTTATCGAACACCGGTGTAAAGCGTCTGAAATATATTACAGCGAGCTTTTCAATGTAAGTTGGCTCAGGTTGCGCGAAATCCCCAAGAATTCGCGGTCTAACTGGCAATCTTTTCCTATTTGGTTAAATGATCACGCACCTTTAAAACGCGACGCATTTATTCAATATCTCCATGCCAAAGGTATTGGGAGTCGCAGAGGTGTGATGAACGCCCATCAAGAAAAACCTTATCTAAAATCACCATTTTCACTTCCAAAATCTGAAAAAGCACGTGCGGAATGTGTGCTATTACCGATTTACTCTGATATCCCTTTGGATCATGTTCGAAGTGTCTGTGAAGCTCTAAAACAATTGTGAAACCCAAGCTTTTTTTAATAACACATGAATATCTTCCCATTCGCTCCGGTGGGGTTACGCTTATCTGCGAATTGACAAGCAAATTGGCAGCACGGGGCTTTGAAATTGTCATTATGGCTCCTAAATTAAATCATCCCGCAGGAGGTAATGAGATCTGTCATGATCCGCGAGTAAAGGTTGTTCGGGTACAAACTTTTCGGCGATCAACAGGAAATGCGGCACTTATTGAATTAATTTTATTTGGTGTATTAGGTAGTTTTCATGCAATGTACCTGGCTAAAAAATTTAAGGTTGATAAAATTTGGTCGATATTTATTATTCCATCAGGACTTATCGGAACCGTGCTGAAATGTCTCTATAAGCTACCCCATTTTGTTTATGTTGGAGGAGCCGATCTTCCGCAAGTCGCTTCAAAATTTTCACGTGTCCAAAAATTTTTCACTCTGTTGGTTTCGATTATTTTAAACTACGCCACGAAGATTATTGCGGCCGAAGGTCTAGACCATTTTGTGGGTCAACTTACCACTAACAAAGAGATAGTTGTGGTCCCGAGCGGTGCGGATCTAAAAGCGATTGAACGCCTGCCGCCGCCGCCACGCGAGTCGGACAAAGTGACGTTGATTACGGTGGGTAGACTTATTGAACGAAAAGGCTTCTTGCAAGTTGCGCGGAGCCTAGCTCAATTATCTTCTGAAGATCGCGTGAAGATTCGGTGGATTATTGTTGGTGCTGGTCCATTGCTGGAACCGCTTCAAAAATTTATACAAGAAAACAATATAGAAGAATGTGTGACATTTGTCGGCGAGGTACAGCAGGGCGATGTTGGGAAATATTTATCGAAAGCAGATATATTTGTGTTTTACTCGTCTCCAGAAGGCACGTCTCTCGCCATGGCAGAAGCAATGGGACACGGACTTCCAATTTTAACTTCCGATGTCCCCGGTAATAGAGAAATGTTTAACGGCAATGGAGTGCTGGTACCTTTTGAAAATCAAAGTCTATTAAACGACGCCATTAAAAATATTATATGCCAAGCAAATTATTTTTCCGACTGGTCAAAACTTTCTATCGAACAGTCGAAGAAATATGACTGGAATAATATTGTCGACGTTTATCAAAAGATCTTTTAAAAGCAACAAAATTCCTAGGGAACAGGCGCAGATTTAAATTTTTTACCAGTGATACCCGACGCCGGCCCCCAGGTAAAAGGTATCTAATTCTAGTACGCTTATTTCGTTGTCAGTTAGCTGCGATGGCTTTTGAAAAACATTTCTCTCGTATTCTCCAAATATTTGTAACAACGGGCTACCGCTGAAATCGTCTTTAAAAAAAATGGGGATAAAATAATCAAATCCAAGATGAATCGCCCGAACTTTTGTGGAAGTTTTTTGAGTGAATGGAAAGTCATATCCGTAGAATAATCGTAGCCACTTATTTTTGCTTATTTGCTCGATACCTATTTCTACGACTGACCCAAAGCTATTCACAACATCAAACTCTGTGATTCCAATTTCGGTGTTATCAACAACAGTTGTTAGCTGCGTTCGGTAGTTTAGGTGCTGAAAGCGCGGAGTAAAATCAAAAGCAAAACTACCAAAGCGCTTCACGACGGACTTCCCTAAGCGAATTTTTTGCCACTTAAATGTTTCTGTGCCCGCATTAACATCATAAGAAACAAAGGGTGAACTTTCGTAGGAAAATTGCAAACCCAAAATAAAGCCGACGTTGAATTCAGCTTTAAATCCCACAAGGATGGATTTTTTAATCACGGAATCTTGGATGTTTAATTGCTTGCCTAATTTAAGTGAAAAATATTTCCGGTGAGAGACTATTTCGCGCTTATTTTCTTGCAGCTTTATTTTTTGCAGGGTTAAAAGTTTCTGCTGTATGATCGGATTTTTTTTGCCAGGACCGAGGGCGCTGTGGAACCAGATGAAGTTGGTATTCCTGATTTTTTTTAATAACGTAGGCCGTTGAATCGCTACCAGGCCGTCAGCACTTTCCACTGCGCTGGAATCATGGACTTTGGCTGTAATCAACTCGGAAGATTCAAAAGCTTCTAAATCATAAAACACAAGATTCCGGGGAAGCTGTTCTTCAATAATAGAGTTGTGTTTTTCTTGCAAAACAAGCATTTCGCCGCTGATGTTGTTTTGATCAATAAAACCTAGAAACGGCAGTTGATCGAGAAGACCGTAAACGATCAGGTCGAGGATATCTTTCGACTGCAAAAAATGCGGATTCACAGGATCTGACACCAAATAAATGGAAGCACGTTTTTTCTTCAAGAAATTTATTACAAAATGAATTTCGCCATTCACTTCGGCAATATCTAATTGCCAATTTTTTGGATCGTGTATCGCATGGTTGGCGCACGTCACCGACGCAAATGGACCCATTCCCATCTCAAAAGTTCCGTGAGTGAATCGCTTCGACAATTCCCTGCACAATTTATTTTGTCCGACATTTAGGAGTGGTGAACTAATAGAAATTGTTAAGGCCGCAACCGAGTTTTGCGCCGAGAAGGCTAGCCGTGGAGCAGCCAGAAAAACACAAATAAAGAAGGCTTGTCTAAACATCAGTAAAACGCCAATTTTCTTACAGTGTAACACGGTTTGGCCTGTGACTGAAGCTTGAACGAAAATGCCCGAGCCTGACTTTCAAGCCACTGATAATAGACGACTTAAATTATCGTTAAAGTGTTTTGTTGATTCTTCCGAGAGCATTAATAGGTCACAAGGGAGGGAGTAAAATGCGTGCACATCATTATACTTGGTTGCTTGTGCTTTTGGTTTCATTTTCAACTTGTAAAAAAGCTATAATAAGAGAATCAGGTAAAGTTTCTGCTGCCTCACCAGCGGCGCCCTCCACGGTTGGCAAACTTACCGCAACTGCCCTTGATTCAGCTGTTAAAATTTCTTTCACCGAAGTTGCAGGTGCCTCGTCCTATTCGATTTACTGGAGTACATCTACAGAAGTTTCCGATAAAAGCCTAAAGATATCTTGCAAGGCATCAGACCAATGTGTTCATTCGTCATTAACCAACGGAATAACTTATTATTACCGCTTCACCGCGCTGCTGTCTGGCGTCGAATCCCAAATGTCAGTCGATATTGCGTCTGCCACCCCCACAAAACTTACCGTAATTACACCTGCGGCTCCACAAGTTGTCGCTTCGCCGTTGCCGGCCCAGGTAACTGGGCTTTGGCCAGAATCAACAACCCTTACAAGCAATACCCTCTATTGGCAGGCTGTAGTTGGAGCGACTAGTTATAAAGTTTATTGGGGTCTTTCTCCTTCTAGTTTGCAAGCAAGCCCGAATGTTGTTTCTACTGCTGGGCTAACCTACAGTCATCTTGGTACGACTGCAGATCAAATATATTATTACCGTGTTTCCGCGGTTAATGCATACGGCGAAGGTCCGCTGTCAAGCACCGAAACCGCAATGACTGGCGGACTTGTGGGGCCTATTTGTTTTAACAATGTAGTCTACGCCATTGCGACAAGCGCAAGCCGCGTTTATTTAGGCGGGCAATTTCAGTCCGCTGGACCTTGCGTTGGCAGTGGTATTTCACTAGATATATCGACTGCCAAACCTCAGCAGGCTCGTGCGGCGATTCCAGCGGTTACCGGTCAAGTGAGTGCTTCGATATCCGACGGCAATGGCGGTTGGTATATCGGCGGATCTTTTACGGCGATAGGTTCAAACTTACAAAGTAATATCGCCCATATAAAAAATGACGGATCGCTGGATCTAACTTGGAATCCTAACGTTAATAAGACTGTTTCGGCCTTGGTGATGAATGGTTCAACAGTTTACATAGGTGGGAACTTCGATTCAATCGGCGGCCAAACAAGAAATAATCTAGGTGCGGTAGATGCTGTTTCAGGGAGTGTAACAAGCTGGAATCCAAATGCAGATGCCAATGTTTTAACGTTGGTCATATCGGGCTCCAGTATTTATGCAGGTGGAGGATTTTTCAACATAGGTGGTCAAGCGCGGACGCGAATAGCAGAATTAAATTTAGCCACAGGATTAGCCACTTCCTTTAATCCGGTAGCTGACAATCAAGTCAATATATTAATGGTTTCGGGTACAACATTGTACGCTGGAGGTAATTTTTTTAATTTAGGCGGACAAGCGAGATCCTATTTAGGCGCAGTGGATAGGACTACAGGCAATGCAACTTCTTGGAATCCAGCTCCAAATAATGTTGTCTTCACACTCGCGAGCTCTGGGTCAATAATTTATGCAGGCGGGCTTTTTACTGCAATTGGCGGTCAGGCTCGTACATATGTTGCTGCTTTAAGTCAAGCAACTGGAAATGCAACTGCGTGGAATCCAGCACCTAACAACCAGGTTAATGCGATAGCCGTTTTAGGAACTAGCGTCTATTTAGGAGGGTCATTTTCATCTATCGCAGGTCAGAATAATATCGGCTACTTGACTGCGGTTGATCAGACTTCAGGAAATGTCACCGGATGGACGCCAAATGTTATTAACTCAGTAAGTACCATTGCGATAACACAGTCAGCCATTTATGCAGGCGGAGACTTTACGGGCGTGGGTGGCGTGTCAAGGTTATATATAGCGGCTCTTGATATTGCCAACGGAAATTTGACAAGCTGGAATCCTGCTTCCGATAGTGTGATTAATAGTTTGGCAGTTGCAGGCACTACTGTGTACGCCGGCGGTCAATTTTTGACAATCGGCGGGCAGTCACGGTCTAGTCTTGCAGCGCTCAATACAACCACCGGATCCGCCACCTCGTGGAATCCGAATGCCAACGGCACTGTTTATTCGATAGCGATTTCAGGGTCAAATGTTTATGCCGGCGGATTTTTTACGTCGATAGGCGGTCAATCGAGAAGTAGTATCGCTGCAGTTGACGCTTCTACAGGAAATGCAACAGCGTGGAATCCAAATGCGAATAACTCGGTAAATTCATTACTAATTTCTGGTTCTACCGTTTACGCTGGAGGACTTTTTACTAATATTGGCGGCCTAGCTAGATCTTATATTGCTGCGATAAGTAGCGCGACTGGCAGTTCGACGGCATGGAATCCAGGCGCGGACAGTCGAGTTTCCGCTTTGGCACTTTTAGGCTCAAACATTTATGCAGGTGGGTCTTTTTCAACTATAGGCGGGCAAGTCAGAAATGCTGTTGCCGCTATAGACACGACAACCGGAAACGCCACAGCATGGGATCCAAATTGTTCCGGACTAATATATGCAATGACAATTTCAGGCTTGAACGCCTATGTTGGTGGCACTTTTAATACCATCAGTGGCCAGTCAAGGAGAAAAATAGCTGCAGTTGACTTAATTACGGGAAACGCGACTAGCTGGAATCCAATTGGTGCCGCTGTAATCTATGCTTTAGGTTCAAACGGATCTAACATATTTGTCGGCGGAAATTTTATGACAATCGCCGGACAACCCCGATCGTACTTCAGCGCTATAGATGCTACGACCGGAGTTCCAGTCTGGTAAAAATATTTACAACAATCAAAATCAACTGAATCTCTGCAAACTCTTAAAGGTTTTTTTCTGATTAAAACTTTGAAAGAAAATTAAAATTTTACAGCGTGACAACTTCCACTTTGATTCCATCATCTACAAGGTCTGCTTTCCCATCCCAGCAGACATTTTTTTGTACATTATCTTTTAAAACACTCACGACGATCTCTTCACTTTTACAGATGCTTAACCCTAGAATCGGGCCGCTTGGTGGCAGAGTATTAGTTTTTGGGGGCGTGTTTATAAAAGGTTTTGGATTTGGAACATTGCCTGTCGATGAATTTGGTGCCGGGATGTTTGGATTTTTCTGAATGTTATCTGGAGTCGGCGTACTGGTAACTGTTGGGTTTAATTTAGGATTTGGAAGTGATGCGTCAGGGTTTTTTTTCGTCGTGCAAGATAGGAAACTTACGGCACTTATTGCAATCAACATATGATTAAATTGTATCACGGTAAAACTCCCATTTTTATTTGTAATAATATTTAGAAATGCAAAAAAGATGCCCTAGGGTAACCACTGAGATTTACAAGAAATGATGTTGTTTAAACTGAACAAGGTTTTTACAAATACAGGCATTTTCACAAGTTGTAGACAGTTTTTAAAAGTCTAACCGCCTAATATTTGCAGTCATTTTTCCCGGAACACTAATTGCAAATATGGACTATGAATTCATATTTGAGGTCTAAAATGAGAAATCTAATTTTTCTTGGGTTTGCAGTGACTGTTACCTGCTGTTCACGAACCAATATTAACACAGATTCGGAAACGAATTATTTAAGTGATGGAAGCTATAATTGCTCTGAACCTGATGAATCTCGGCTTACAGAAATCAAAGCTATGATACCCGAAGGTATGGTTTCAATTAATTTTCGCGAAGAAAGAGAATCCGTTTATAAAAGACTTGCTGGAATTCCAAACGCTTATCTTAAACACCTTATTGATAGGTATAAAACTGGAGAATTTTCAGGTATCGCACCAGGTCCACTAGGTTCAGGCGTTGCCGGCCTAACGATGCTACAAGGAATGGACGGACAAAATATGTATGCAACGTCTATCTCTAGCCTGTCGAAATCGACAGGCTAAGGAACTAAGCGGCTTTCCCAGGAATTGGCATCCCCATATTTCCATTTTTTGCCGTGTGAGCGTATCGCATTTTTTCAGAGCGTAGCGTTGAAGGAATATTTTTTTTCACCCATTCAGTCATATCAGCATG
>JAYVPO010000109.1:0-7014 GCA_043757325.1 bacterium | reverse complement strand
GTTGAGGTAAAAAGGTTGTTCAAACGCGCTCGTAGTTCAGCTGGATAGAATATCAGACTACGAATCTGGGGGTCGGAGGTTCGAATCCTTCCGAGCGCGCCATCCTCGCCTCTTTGTTAATTTATACTTCGTTGAACTTCGTTCACGACTCGGTCATGGACCAGGAGTCCACTCCCTTCGCCGTTCTCTCGTTCGCCTTGTCTAAATTAAAAATAGGCTTCGTCTGGCCTACTTTGCATAAATGGTCGGGGGATAAGCGTCTGGCCTACTTTGCATAAATGGTCGGGGGATAAGGAAATGGAGAGCAACGTCAGACCCAGATTTTCAGACCCAGATTTTCAAACCCAAATTCTTGGCACGGAGCTAAATATAGTTTGTCGTTTTGCCGTAAACTGAGGTCACTTGCGCAAGAATAACTGAAAAATGCTGAATAGTTTTGCTCCGTGCCAGCTTTCCCGTTATGGACAGAATGTAGGTTTTGTAATTCCCGAATTTGAGGGAAGGCCTGCTGCTACCGCCGCATAGGAAGTACAGGCTGATGCCTTGTCGGAATCACTAATAGTTTTGCCACTCGTCGCGTACTGAGCTGCGATTTGGTTCATTTTGTCACTTACTACTGCCGCAATTTTTGCGGTGATCTGAGCCTTTAACGCTGCATTATCGTTCACTGCACCTTGAATTTTGCTAGTATCCTCATCAATTTTGGCAATCGCATCGTCGATTTTTTTGGTGACGCTTTTAGGAATAGCTGGAATTTGTGCAAAGGATTTGCCAACCGTTTTAAGATTGGAAACGAGTAGGGCGATTTGGCTATTAACATCTGTAATTTGAAGCACTTGATTAATGACCGTATTAAGAGACGTAATTGACGACGCATAGAGCGCAATATTAGTTCCGTAATCGGCATTTTTTAACTGGCCGTTAAGGTCTAACAAACTAGTCGTTCCGAGCGTTCCTACGTTTCCTTGCAATACCGTGCCTTGCAAAACTAAAGCTTCTACCAAGTGAAAAAGCGCAAACAAAAAATGCACCTGAGTTTTGGAAATCACGCCTTGGGATTTTGCAGCACAATCAGCACTTGCGTGACGCATGTCTTTAGTCGGCAAAAGCGCATCGCGAGAAACAAAGCCGCAAAGATTTTTTATTCCTCTATTGGTTAAATTTAAAATCGAAACCTTGCTTCTAACATCATCGTTTAACGTCACCGGCACGAAAATTTTCTTACCTGCAAAAACCCCAGTTAGATCCTGAACTGATCCCAAGTTCAGATAATCCGCATTGGTTAAATTGAGTAATCTACAAGCTAAATTGCGCAATACTTCCGTAGCAGAACTGTCCGCCGCTTTTGGACAGCGAACCGCATCGGGGTCAATATCAGTTGCGGAATTTAACAAAGCCATTTTGCGAGCCAAAACTAAAGGATGAAGATTGGCTTTTGCTAGATCTATAAAACCCAGCAAAACCGAAGCATCACCATAGTCGGGATTTCGTGCCCGAACATCTCCGGCGAGACTTGCGGCCGTATCAAAATCTTTGCGATCATAGGCCAGGCGCGCTTTTTCCATTTTTGCAGAAGTGGAGTCCTCGTCTTTTCCCCACATTTTGTTTACATTGCTACCTGCGCCGCAAGCCGAAAAAAGGCTAAAAATTGTTATTTTTAAAAATAATTTCATGGTTTAAAAAACTCCGTTTTTTGATTTTTATATCTTATCAATTATTATTCTGCAAAAAAAATTATATGCTCATCTTCTTCTGTTTTATGGTATTTGTCTTTCAAAATTTTCTGGGCATAGGTTTTAGATTTTTTAATTTTTGTAATCTCGTCTTTCAAATCAGTATTTTGACTCTCTAATTGATCCACCGTTTGATGTAAAACTTCACGACTTTTTGCTAACCTAAAATAATCCCCAGGTTGTAAACGCCCGCGCAAAATCCCTAAAATTAACACAGAAAAACTCATCCCTGCGAGCAAACTCAACAGTCCATGCCGGCGCACGATTTGTTTAATAGTCGAGAGCATTGGTTTATTTTAACGCAAACCTCAGTAAATAAGAAGTTTTTGCATGCAAAGGTTTCCCCAATGAGCTCCTGTGATGGAAACTTTATTTGGCCATTTTAAAAAAAATAAGTTTTTTACGTGAAAATAGAAAAGCCTGGCCTTATTTTAGCAGGACAGGCAAAACAGTTAGTGTCAGAATATAAGCGCTGGTCAATTAATCGTAAACCTCTCGTCGGAGGCCTACCTTAATGACAGTAATCTTTACTTTTTTATCCTCTAAAAAAAAGATAATCCTGTAATCTTGAATTCGAACTCTGTAAAGGCTGTCTGTGCCTTTTAATTTTTTAATCTGCAGCAACTCGGTGTAAGGATTTAAAGCTAATAGTTGTGCTGCATCGAGAACTTTTTGTTGAACTTTTATCGGCAAGGTTTGCAGTTCTTTTAACGCACTTCTTTTAAATACAACTTCATAGTTTTTATGAATCATTTCTGAAATTTTTTAAGAACATGCGTAAGAGAAATTTCTTCCTCGTTTTTTCTCGTAAAGTACGCATTTAAATCTATTTCATCTTCTAATTGTTCACGAATAGCACTCTCGACTACGCTTTGGATTTTTAAACCTTTTTGTTTACAGAATAAAATCAAAGCCTGTTTTAGGCCAGCATCGATATTTGTTGAGAGAGTCGCATATTTAACCATTTCTTTATTTAACATTTTTTTCCTTAGGAAAACAAGAAAATAAATGTAAAAATGTTTTTGTAGAAATCATAGACGCTACTTTAAATAACTTAATTTACTGCTAGGTTTTTTGACCTGCCTACGCTAATTATAAACATCTTGGAAACGTCGAGAAAAACCTTATTGCTTTTGATTCTTGCGCTAACTTGGCAGGGATTTTTTACAGCTGTAAATCTCGTATTAGCTCCAATCCAATAGCTGCAGCTGATGAAGGCGACGACGAAAAAGAAACATCCGTCTTTTCGTCTTATGAATTAATTGAAAGCGACCATCAAAAACTATCATTTGCGCTTATCCGAAAGTTAAGAATCAGATATTAATTTAGCGCAAGCCGAAATCTTCCTTAACTCAGTCTTAATAGGCTCGCCACCCTTTATTAGCAAATCGCTTATTATTTTCTGGCCCGATTCGGCACCACCGTGATAGATAATATCTTCCAAAAATAATCGACGAGTGGCCGAGGTTAGTTGATACAAAGCACTGACCAAACTGTCCCTATTTAGGGACCAACCTATTTCAGCAAAAGTCTAATGCCTTCCGCCCAGAAGAGGCAGGAGATACCATCGATTTGTTTTGCCACAGAGTCCTGGGATAATACAAAGCATTCAGCATCAGGCAACGATTTTTTAATTTGCCTTAAGTGTTTGACGTGATCTCCGGTTACTTTATCTGTAGATTTAATTTCAATTAACGCTAAATTTTTACCCGGCCGATCAAGGATAAGGTCAATTTCTAATCCATCTTTAGTCAACAGATAAGACATTTCAAAATCTTTACGCAAATAAGAATTTAACCGATATATTTCCACAATAATAAAATGCTCAAAGGATTTTCCGTACTCGTAAGTTCCGGGTGTCACAGGCAATGTTAAGGCCCTCGCCAAAGATCTTTTGACTCCTAGATCAAAAAAGAAAAACTTTGCCGCCTCCCGCTGCTGTTTCCGCACTGATCTATTAAAGCCGGGCAACATAAATCCAAGTAAAGTATCTTCTAAAATCTCAAAGTAACTTTGGACGGTGATACTTGTACTACCAACATCGCGGGCAATTTTTGAAAAATTTAAAGGCTGACCATTCATTTGCGCAGCGACTGGCAAAAACTTCCTAAAAGGCTCGATATTTCGCACCCACTGTTCTTCCTGCACTTCAGATTTAATGTAGGTCAAAGTATAAGAACGCAAGTATTCTTCTTTTTGGCGCTTGGTTTTGCAGTGAAGAATTGTTGGCAAAGTCCCCCAGGTTAACGCTTCATTTAAATTAAAGTCCCGGCCATATTCCAAAAACGTTAGGGGATAAAGATTCTCTACAAAGGCACGCCCCGCAAGCAAGTTTACACCTTTTTGCTTCAAGCGCCGGCTGCTTGAGCCTGTTAACGCAAATTTTATTCCAGCCGCAGATTCAATAACTTGATGAACCACATTGAGAAGTTTTGGTGCTTTTTGAACTTCATCAATCACAACCCATTTTATTTTTTTTTTGAGTTTTAAGGCTTCGATTTCGTGCAATAACGTCTGAGAAGATATCTGGTATTTTTCCAGAATTAAATCGTCTAATAAATCGATCCAGAAAACTTTATCTTTCCTAAAATACACTTTCAAAAAGCTCGATTTGCCGGTTCCACGTGCACCAAACAAAAAAAAGCTTTGTGATTTCAATGGCTTAATTAGTCTTTCTACCATACTATAAAATTATCGGCTAAATTTAAAGTAATGTAAAGGATTCAACTTTCTTTTAAGGCATGCAATCGAACTTTTAGGTTTAATCGAAGGGAAATTTGATTTTTTTATCACGGTCGATAAAAACCTCTTGTTCCAACAACCCACGCAGGAACGAAGTTTCGGCATCGGCGTGATAGACGCGCTTTCAAACCGATTTGAAGATCTTGAGCCAATAATTAAAAGGTCTTTCGATCATTTTTCGGCACAAAATATTGGAAGTATTTTTCATACTAGGTGATTCCTATTGTAAGGGACGCTTAATATCAGAAGCGAATTGCACTTATTTTGGCTGACTAATCAAAAATAGAATTGAACCCGGTTCGAATTCTGCACTAATGACCTGCATAAACCTGTGATAAATTTTAATCAATTGCGGTCTGTAGTTTTTTACAGTAATAAGTCTGTTTTAGAGGAAAAATATTTGCTCTACGCTTATGTCCTAGCTTTTATTGCCACTTTTATTTGGGGAACGGCGTTTCCTGTGCAAAAACACGCCCTAGCCGGTTTTACCCCACCCTCTTTAATTACGTACCGGTACGCTTTAGCTTTTTTAATTGGACTAGGAATTTTATTTTTTAAGAATCGAGAAAACAGAAAACTTTGGCCACGCTATTTTCGTTTGGCAGCTAAACCTGGTTTATTTTTGGGTGTGATGTTGGTGCTTCAGTCGTATGGAATTGCTTTAACAAGCTTGGCGAACAGCAGTTTTTTAACCACTTTGTATGCGGCTTTTATTCCGGTGATCATATTTTTATTTTACCGAGTGAAAACACCTAGTTCTGTATGGATTTGTGTTGCCGCATCTTTAACTGGCATGTTTTTGATGTGTCAGCCAAAAGATTGGGAATTTAATAGTGGAGATATATTGACCACGATTGGAGCTTTTGTGGGCTCTTTTCAGATTTTATCTTTAGAACGCAATTCGCAAAAAATTCTCGAACCGTTTATTTTTAACACAATGCAATCTTTTTGGTGCTTTGTTGTTGCGGTTCCCTTCACAATTTTAGATGCTGGTTTTTACCATTCAAACGCCATGCATCTAAACCGCGGAGCAACACAGTGGCTTGCGGTCTTGTTTTTGGTTGGACCTTCGACTATGGTGGCTTTTTACTTTCAAATACTGGCGCAAAAAAGACTTAGTTCTGCAACGGTGAGTTTGATTTTTCTTTTGGAAGCGCCGGTGGCAACGGCTTTTGGCTGGCTAATTTATCACGAAAAACTCTCTACACAGCAAATGCTCGGAGGATGTTTACTTATGATCAGTGCGGCTGCCGTGATTTCTTTAGAACAATACCGAAACCGCAAACCTAAAATAGCTTTTGATCCAGCTCTATGAGTTCTTCAGTCGGCGAAGTAGGACTGGCTCCCATGGAGGGGATTACTGATTTTGCTACGCGCCTGTGGTTTGCCAAAACATCTCGGCCAGATTTTTGTTGGACACCTTTTTATCGTGCCACGGCCTCTTCGGTTGGATTGTTTCCAAGAGAATACGCACCCGAATTATTTCTTCTAAAAAGTTATATACCCTACAAACTTATACCGCAAGTTATGACCGGCGTAATCGAGCAGTTTTGTGTGATGGCAGAGACGATTTTGACAACTTCTGATGTTGTAGATCTTAATTGTGGATGTCCGTCGCCTAAGGTAGTGGGACGCGGATCAGGAAGTAGTTTGCTTGAAAGTACCGAAAAATTTGCCGCACTGATCTCTGGAATTTCGAGTCGCATTGGGGCAAGAAATTTAACCGTAAAAATGCGTCTGGGATTTTATGAATCTCAAGAAATTTTCGCACTTTTAAAAAGTATCGAGTCGCTTCAATTATGTCGCGTCACAGTGCACGGACGAACACGACCCCAAAAATACACCGGCAACGCGGATTGGGAGCTTATTCATCAGGCTGCGCGGTCGGTTATTTTCCCAATTATAGGATCAGGAGATATTTATTCTTTTGCTAAGTATACGGAATCAAAACGTGCTGCTCCTCAGGTTAAAACACGCATTATAGGTCGAGGGGCTGTGCGTAATCCGTGGATTTTTGAGGAATTACGACAGGATAAACCGATAGAAATAAACTCAAAAAGTCTTGTTTATGCGATTTCTTCTTTTGCGGTATTACAAGAACTTCAGAAAAATAATTTAGAAGCACTTTTTAGCTTCGTCAAAGAGGGCCTTTTTTTAGAGCCCTGCGGAACAATTGAAGAAAATTGGATTAAATTTTTCAGTAAGATTTCGCCTCAAATATCGCAACCAAAAAATTTGGTTTTAAGCACTTACGGTCTAGCCCGAGTCAAAATGCTTTGGAACCATATGCGAACAAGTTTACCTGCCGCATTCTGGGCACCTGAGCCTCTACGAACCAAAAGCTTTAGCGAATTTTTAGAATGTCTTGATGTCATGATCAAATCAATGGAATTAAATATTTTGCTCGCCCATAAGCCTGAATGGAACTGGCTTTTTTCAGGTGAAAAGAACCCCAAGAATTAGCTGTTTGGTAATGGTTCGTTGGGAATTTCGGTAATATCTTGTTTTAAAACCCGTTTCATTTCGTGCTTAATTGTCT
>JAYVPO010000108.1:0-26567 GCA_043757325.1 bacterium | reverse complement strand
GGTTTTAACGGAAATACAGCAAAATCCCGGTGTTTTCGAAAACTATCTAAAATCATTCATTTAGAAACATGACCGTTTAATTATGCGAAGCTATATAGTTAGCAAAGGCTCTGCCGTTGTTTCTTTTCCGATCGCTATACCTGAGGGAAAGTCTGTATTGCAGCATGAATTTGAAATTTTTGAAGTTCAAAATAGTAAGGATAAAATTTTTGATCGCCTGACAGTAACTCAGAAGATCGTCCCGGTATTTTTACCTGAAATCCAAGATTCGGTTTTGTTTCAGCTTAATCCAGTAAAAACATTGCCCACAAAACTAGATAAAACCTTTAATAAAGACAAAAGTTTTCTGCGAGTTTCTTTATTTAAAAACATCTCTCAAGATCGCAGCGGATTGATTTCTTTTGCCGACCAGTATGAATTTAATTGTTTGGAACAGCGCATTTCAAAAGCGGTCATTAAAAACGATTTAAATATGTGGGAATCTATCTCCCGAGAACTTGCAAACTATCAAACATCCAGCGGCCTTTTGACTTTTTATCCAAAATCGGAAGGAAAACCTAATCTAGAACTTACTGGTTACATTGCTCAAATAACGTCGCGCGCTAAATTTCATTTACCAGTGGATGTGCAGAAAAACATGACGCAAGGTTTGCAGAACTTCATAAAAACTTTTTCTGAAAAAGTCAAACCGACTCTCGAGGACAAGGAAAATGCCATTCTTGCAGCCAATGCATTGGCGGCACTGGAGATTACTGTGCCGGAAGTATTAAAAGCACTAGAAATTAATGTTTCTGAATTAAATTCTCAATCACTCTTAGAGTATGCTGAATTTTGTTTACGAACTCGCAACGAAGTGGAATTAAGTAAATCAATTGCTGTGCTGAAAGCAAAAATGATTGTGTCGGGGACGAGTGTTCGATTGACAGCGGGCAGAAATAATGCCTCCAGTATTTTTTTTGACAAAGAAGTGGAAATGCTGAAATTCTCGCAGCTTGCCAGTGATTTACCCGCCGGTAAAAATCTCGATGCAAATCTTATCTTTTATTCGATAGTAAAAGACAAACCAAAATCCGGGCATTACATGACGACAGTAGGAAATGCCTTGGCAGCAGTCTTAATGCGCGACTTTGAAAAGCTAGAAGCTCAGAATCCAGTTAAAGGTAAAACAAGCGTTTCAATAGGCCAAAAAATTCAAGTGCTAGATTGGGATAAAAAAGAAAACGTGATAAAAATGCCATTTCCTGAAGAAAAGTCTGAGCTCGAACTTAAGCATTTAGGTGTGGGAACTCCTTGGGCGAATGTTGAGACCGTTGTATTACCTATCCAACCTAAAAATATTGTGAAGGGATTTCGACTAAACAAAAAAAGCATTGAAAAAAAGTCTTACAAAGTCGGCGATGTGATGACGGTAAATTTACAGATTCAGGCGAAGCAAAATTTCGGGATGTGCGCCTTATTGGATCCTCTGCCTTCGGGATCGACTCTGATAGAAATAGTAGAAAATTCGACTCTTTTAACTAAGGTCAGCTACCGTGAAATAAATGGCGAGGCTATTAGGCTTTACTTGGATGAACTGCCAGAAGGTTTCTATTCTTTGACCTATAAAATTCGTCTCAATCAGGCTGGTGACTATCTGTTGGGATTAAGTCAAATGGTTGAGCTTTACCATCCTGAAAATTATGGAACTTGGGTCAATGGAAATATCATTGTAAACGACTCACCAATTACTTTGCAAAAATGAGACATCATCGCAAATATTTTATATTATTTGTATGTGTTTTTATCTTCGGTTCTGCTTACTTTTCTAACCAAAGTTTTGAAAGCATTCGCTCAATTTACGAGTCATCTTTTCAGACTTTTTATGATGCAAAAAATGAGAAATTACTGTCCATTCGAACAGATTTTCAGAAAAGGCGCGTGGAATGGACCGGGCTAAAAGACATATCCAAAGAACTTAAACTTACAATTTTAAAGTCAGAGGACCGACGGTTTTTTTTTCATTTTGACGTCGATCCCTATGCGGTCTTTAGAGTTATTACGCACTGGCTGCCCAGTCAGAAGCACAGTCAAAGACAAGGTGCGAGCACTCTCACCATGCAACTTGCAAAACTTTTATACCGCGACCGTTATTTGAGGTTGAAAAATCCTGCCTTAAAAAAAATCTGGCAGATGGCTGTGGCAATATGTTTGGAAATGCGTTGGTCAAAAAATGAAATTTTCGAGGCTTATTTGAACTTGGCTTATTTTAGCGGAGAAATTCAAGGAATAGGTGCGGCTGCGGAATTTATTTTTCAAAAAAAGGCCCAGGATTTGTCGGTTCAAGATGCTCAAATTCTTGCGAACTGGATAAGAAATCCAACCGAAAATCCCACGGCTCGGAATTTTAAAAAACCACTTAATTTGCCTAACCGTTTTCGGCCGGGATTTCACCTTGCGCAGTCGCATGCAAAGAACAGTTTGAGTTCTAAAGGTGTGAAATTATTTATTTCCAAAACCGATGAAGAGCAGATTTATGAAATCGCTCGATCGCATTTGCAGTCGCTCAAGTCGAGTAACGTAAACCAGGCAGCGGTTTTAGTTTTAGAAAATAAAACCGGGAGTGTGGTGTCCTATATCGCAAATGCTGGTCTGGATTTTTATTATGTGGATGGTATTAAGTCGCCTCGTCAAGCGGGCTCTACGTTAAAGCCATTTTTATATGCGGCGAGTTTTGAAAAGGGATTTTTACAACCCGAATCTATTATCGAAGATAAACCTGTAGCATTTCCTCAATCGGGGCAGATCTACACACCAGATAATTTTTCCCATCTTTTTCATGGGCTTGTTAGTGCCCGCTTTGCGTTAGCAAACTCCTTGAATATTCCTGCCGTCATGGTGCTCGATATATTAAAAGTCGAGCCGTTTATCGAGCGACTTCGGCAAGTGGGTTTTAAAATTCCAGGATCTGACGATTTCTATGGTCATTCTCTGGCTCTCGGCAGTGTGGATGTAACGCTGTGGGAACTGACTAATGCCTACCGGGTCTTGGCTAACCTCGGTCGCTATTCTCCAGCAACGATAGTCGAATCAGAAAAATCGGATTTCCTCGTCTCGCAAGTTATTACGCCCAAAGCTGCCGAACAAGTTATATCTATTTTATCCGATAATGCGGCGCGCTCGTTTTCTTTTGGTCAAGACAATCCCTTGGTAACGCCGTTTTTTTCTGCGGCAAAAACCGGAACTTCCAAAGATATGCGTGACAACTGGTGTGTTGGGTTTACAAGTGAATGGACGGTAGGTGTATGGGTAGGGAATTTTGATGGATCACCCATGGGTAACGTGTCTGGCGTGACTGGTGCTGCTCCCATCTGGAATCAAGTTATTCATTTTTTTAATGAGAAAAAACCCAGCAAGGATATTATTCCGAACGATTTTATTTCTAACAATTCTAGGTCTCAAGATTCGACACTCGCAAAAATATCCGAACAAGCTCCCGACCGATTTTCCTATCCCGTAAACGGAATGGTTATCGCATCAGACCCTGACGCACCTTTTCAAAGTCAGAAGATCGCTATCGATTTCGAAGGCGATTCTACTGATATTAATTTTAAATTGAATGACTCGATTCTCGCAAATTCCAGCATTCCGATGTTCGATTTGCGGCATGGAACCAATTCATTAAAAGCCATGAAAAACTCAATAACTCTTTCCGAAATTAAATTTTTCTACCGCTAAGGTAGAGTCACTGAAAAACACCTAAAAAAACTTTCGATCCACAGGATGCTTGTCCAGCGGCACTACTTTATTTTCTTTAAAACGGAGTCTTGATATTTCGCTGTAAACAACCCCACGAGTTCGATTAATACTTCCGATGGGCTTATTGACTTTCAAACTATGCCACGGTGTAAATGAAGTGTTTTCACAGACCTCGTCTTGGCCACCTTTAATTCTCTTAAAATCACCGAATTCGTCTAATTCGGTAAATTTCTGCGCTTCAATTTTAAGGCTGCCTGCAAGTAACGAAGTAGAAAAATCGCCCCACTTGGCTCTGGGATCTTCAACCGGAGTCGCGGCTGCAGATATAAATTTTTTAACGTAAAAATTAAAGCACGCATTTTTTGAATTCAGATAAGACTGCATATTCTGACGCATAAAATTATGCCCCAGGTAGCTCCAATCTAATCGCTCGTTTTTGCCGTCACCGCAGCTAACAGGCTCCATGGAGAATTTATAAGCATTTTCGGCACCCAGAGCATAAGGAACCATGCTAAAATAAGGAGATTTTAATGGATTTGTCACCAAATGTGCAGCCGTTCTCAAAGCAATAGTTAGTTCATAAGGATGTGTTCTGAAAAACCTGCCCGCACCACCGAAAAATTCTACATAATCCGTAGTATTTTTCACAAAAAATTCTGGATGATTGATCATAATGAGATCAAAAAGTCCGAACTTGTCTTCTTGAATGTCTTTTGGAAGAGATTTCTCACCTTCTACACCGACCAACTGGACGGCCATTCCGCGCCCATCGGGAATTTTATCATCTAACACAGCACCATTGCCGTTGGAAAATCGAATCCAACTTTTATAAGTACTGCTATTTTTAAAAAGCCCAACTTTCAACTCTTTAGGCAAATTCTCATTATTTATTTTTAAAGATCCAACAACACAACCATGGCCTTTAGCATGAGCATCTCGTCGAACTAAATTATCTTTTTGACCTTGTCGGGCCTTTAAAACCTGTTCTTTTGCATGTTTTGCGATGTTTTCTTCGGCAAAATTTTGCTCGTCTTTTTCCAACTCTTCAAGTTTGTGCAGGTCTTTATAAATAAAGTTATAATTAACCTGGGCTTGTACAGCTGTGGTTGTCAGTAAAAATAACATGAGTAAATTTTGCATATAAATTCTCTCCAAAGGTTTATCGATCACTCAAAGCCTAGACGAATCTCGAATTAATTTGCAATAAGAATATTGTCATGAGGTTTTTGAAAATCAATTGTCGCGCTTTGCGCGGTTAACTGGTCTTTAGCTCGGGAGTCGGAATCTACGCGCACCTAGCACTTTTTTTGTATTCGATACATTCGCTGAATTAAGTTACTTTTCCATACTGTGCAAAATTAGAAATTATTTTAATTCAGTCACTTCGGCTTCAACACTTAAAATTGGTCCCAGTTTTACTCCCAGAATATAACCTACTTAAAATCTGCGAGGACGACTCCTTAGCTAGACACTTTCTCAATAAATTGCTCTGCTAAAGCAAGAATCTTCTCTTTTCTAATTTTATCCATCTTGTCAAATAAGTTCACCATCATCTGAAGGCGTGGGTTGGTGGAAAAAAAAGCGCGTTCCCTGTCGATAAAACGCCAATAAAGACCATCCACGATGTCACACCACTGCCCTTTTTTAAAATCACTCATTTTCAACCAGTAATTAGAACCACAAATATAGGGTTTTGTCGCAAAAACACCGCCATCTGAAAAAATCCCCATCCCGAATACATTTGGACCCATGACCCAGTCCGAACTATCCACAAACATTTCCATAAACCACCGGTACG
Source organism: bacterium (assembly GCA_043757325.1). Classification (GTDB taxonomy): domain Bacteria; phylum Bdellovibrionota_B; class Oligoflexia; order Oligoflexales; family RGVZ01; genus JAYVPO01. Next base: position 21,034 of record JAYVPO010000108.1, on the reverse strand, counting down.
CCTCGTGTGGGTGAATGCCCGTAAGCAAAAACAAGTTACCAAAAACCATCAACCGTTCAATATGGTGCGCATAGCCAAGCCGATTAATTTTCTGGATAATTAAGTCAACCGGCTCAATACCTGTCGTACCATCGTACCAGCAAGGGTTCAATTTTCGTTTGGCTTTCCAGTAATTTGTTTTCCGCTGAACATCGTCAAAATTCTGATAAATACCGCGAACAAATTCGCGCCAACCGATAACTTGCCGAATAAACCCTTCTAAAGAAGCAAGTGGCGCCTTCTCGCCAAATTCTTTCAGCTCTGCCAGAACTTTCTGAGGCGTTAATAGCCCGGTGTTGAGCAGCGCACTAAGACGAGAATGAAATACAAAATCACTACGCGTCGTCATGGCGTCTTCGTAGGGGCCAAAATTTTCTAGTTTTTGCCGGACAAAAGTCTTTAGTTCTTTTTTTGCTTCGGCGCGGGTTACTGCTAACCACAACTCCGCACTTTCTCCAGGATGGTTAGAAAATTCTCTCTGCACAATCTGCCGCGCGGAGGCTACATGAGCAGATTCAGTACCTGGACGTGGTACAGGAATTTCCAAATCATGCGGAATTTTTTTGCGATTCTCCTCGTCGAAACTCCACCGCCCGCCGGTTGGCTTGCCTGAATTGTCGACTAAAATTTTGAAACGTTTGCGTTGACTCTCGTAAAATGTCTTCATAAACGGCTTCTTACTTCGAGCCAAATAAGCCTTAAATTCATCCCGGGAGGTCAAAAACATAGGCGACTGTTTAATCTCCAATTCAATTTTTCGCGATGCGCAAAATTCTTCCAAACGCTGTTCAAAAAATCGATCCTCTATTTCAAACATAATAATTTTTGTTATATGTTTTTCTTGCAGAATTTTCCCAAGTTTTATTTCATAGCTAGCACGATCAAGGTGCTCCATTTCATGATAAAAAACCTCAAAACCAAAACTTTTAAATTCGTCACGAAAGTGACGCATCGCGGCAAGGAAAAAAATTATTTTAAGTTTATGATATTTAAAATGTTCACATAACCCTTGGTCTTCAATAAGGAGCATCGGCAAATTTTTATCATAATATTGCTTGCTAAAAAGCTGGTTGCCCAAAACAAGCTGAATGGCTTTCATTTACTGCTCCTGAACAAAAAATTAAATCATCCCAAGATTAAAATTTTTTGCTGATGTTTTTTCCCAAAAAGATTCCAAGTACAAAAATAGTGGTGCGAATGAGATTATGGGACTAACTGTTTAAAGCGCGGCCAAGTAAGTTCCGCCAACCCTTCTTGACCTTTAGAACTGGGATGAAAACAATCAATTGCCAAATGCGCATCGGTTAAATCTGCAAAATTATAGTCGGCATAAATGATTTTGCCGATTTTATTAAGCCGTGAGGCTAGCTTTTCGGTTTCTTCTTTAATCGCTTTATTCATCTCGGCTAATTCCGCATGAAACGGTTGAATATCTGATTTTGATTGCCCAACGTTAATGGCGACTTTGGCACAAAAACCAAGTTCTTCTCGCATCTGTTTACAAGTCAAATCTCGACCTGGAAGTCTGTAAGCGACGCGATCAGGGCGACTCAATACGTCAGGGACATTTGGAATCATCAGGGTCATAATTTTAGACTTTGGATTAAGATCGGCTATTTCTTGCAATCTCTTGGCATATGTTTCGCGAAACACCCCAAGCCTTCGATCACAAAAATCGTTAGCACCCATATGAAAAATAATCAGCGGCTCATTATCGCTAGAAAAAGCAGGCGTTTCTTTGGCGCGTGGAATTTGCTCTTGCATCGTTTCTGTAGTAGTTCCCGGAACAGCAAAATTCCAAACCGCATATTTCTTACCTGTCTGCTGCTGCAGTCTTGCGGAATAGGAGTAGCTCTCGCGACCTGCGAAAGCTGTCTTCTCAGGTTTTGCAGAAACTCTTTGGACCGCTTTAAAGTAATCTAAACTTTCTGGCGAGGTAGAGGTTTTAATCTTAACCAATTCCGCAAATTGCCTTGCCTGATCATTGGTTGCGTTATCGCCCAAATTCGTGTCGGCAAACATTCCCGATGCCACGCTATCTCCAAAAATAACCAACGGAGGGCCGTCGCGATTATCCGGCTCGGTGTCGGATTTATCTTTTTTGAGAAACGACCCGCACGAAGACAGACTTCCTATCAAACCAAAAATCATTAGATCGATAATCGTTTTAGAAAACATTTTTACCTACATCCTTTCAATTTTTAACTTTTTTCACTGTCAAATATTCAAATGACTTCGACTAAAAGATAATGCAAGTTTAGTACCACAACGTTAAGAAAAGCATTAATTCTTGTTATCTAAAAGTAAAATCTATTAAGATAAATAACCATGAAATCTCTAAGCGACTCCATTAAATCAGCCAAAAAGGCCGGTCTGCATTATGTCAACGCCACCGACAAAGGGTTCGGGCGACAAAAAAAAGGAAAATCATTTGTCTACTTTGACACCAAAAAAAAGATCCTTAAAAATCCAAAACATCTAGCTCGGATAAAAGCATTGGTTATTCCACCGGCATGGCAGGAAGTTTGGATTTGCACCCAAGAAAATGGGCACATCCAAGCTACCGGTTTGGACCAAAGGGGTCGAAAGCAGTATCGCTATCATAATAATTTCCGAAAAATTCGTGACGAGGGAAAATTCGAGCGCATGTTGGAATTTGGAATGGCGTTGCCGAAAATTCGCCAAAAAATTGAAGAAGACTTAAAAATTCCTGGTTTAAAAAAAGAAAAAGTTTTAGCCGCGGTTATCAAACTTTTGGAATCGACACTGATAAGGATTGGAAATGAAGAATACGCGCGGGAAAATAAATCTTATGGTCTCACCACAATGAAAGATCAACACGTAAAAGTTAAAGGCGATCAGATGCGCTTTAAATTTGTCGGAAAGAGCGGGATTAAACACGCTATCGATTTAGAAAATAAACAGCTCGCGCGCATTGTCAAAAAATGCCAAGACCTACCTGGGGAAGAACTTTTTCAATTTATAAATGATGACGGAGAGGTTCAAGACATCAAATCTACGGATGTGAATATCTATTTAAAAGAAATTACCGGCGAAGATTTTTCAGCAAAAGATTTTCGCACATGGGCGGGTACGGTTCTCGCCGCGCGAGAACTTAAACAAACATCACCATTTGAAAACATGACTGAGGCAAAAAAAAATATTGTTCGGATGATAGATTCGGTTTCGCGTAAACTTGGCAACACCAAAGCCGTATGTCGAAAAAGTTATGTGCATCCTGTGATCATTAATGGGTACTTTGAAGGGAAATTCTGGGCTTTTTTTGCGCGTAAAACCTCAAAGTTTTTAGGGGACACGCAGTCACATGAATTGTTTATAGAAGAAGAAAAACATGTGATGGGTTTTTTGGAAATGCATTCTTAAGTGGAATTATTGTCGAATCGGTTTGACAAATTTGTCTACCCAATGTTACAAATCTATAACTATGCGAATACATTATATAAAAAGATTATTTTGTGATGTTCTTTTGGAACGACTTAGAAGCAATACTCCTCTTATTCAAATTGTTATAGGCCCGCGCCAGGTGGGTAAAACCACCGGGGTAAAACAGGTTCTAGAAGCATTCATTTTGTCAAAATTTTCCCCAAGCCAAAGCCTTGGTCATTGAACCTGATTCGTATATTGAGTTTGCAAAAAATCCAGTGGATTATTTGAGTATTATTTGAAAGCAACTGAACACGGTATTTCAGTTTTAAAATGCTATTTGCAGGATTGATCGCCTGGATTGCTAGACAAATGAACAGACTTTAAAATCCGGCAATTTGCGGTACACTCGGCAAAACTAGCCGTCTGCATCGATGCAAGAAACCGATTATCCGAAGTCCTAAGCGTACAAGTTGTTCCGTTAAATTCACAGGCGCAGCTAGAAATAACCGGCTGTAAGGGAGTTGGCGCCAAAGTTGGAGTTGGAGTTGGAGAAATTTTTACTACCGGTGCATCTCGATTAAAATTACTGTTATCGTTTTCTAGAACTCCGGTATTTTGATTATACGCAAAAGCTGTAATTTTATTTTTATAGCTATAGACGCCACCGCAGGCCTTGGGCAGGCTTACTGCGCGGTTCGTTTCAAAAAGAAGTTCCTGACAAACAATGTCCGAACATTGTGAAGGAATTCTACGATCGAAATAGTACCCCAAACTGGAGTCGAAGTTTCTTTCGTTGGCAATTTTAAAACTGATCTGACAACTTTCCTTATTTGCAGTTGGTTCGCACTGGCAGAGTGCTCGCTTTTTTAAAATCACCAATTGGCCTAATTTATTAAACCGAAACATAATATCTTTTGGAATCGGATTCTGTCCGGCTTTTTGTAAGCTAACCAGCCGCAGTATCTCCCGCATTGGAATTCCATCGGGCATTAAAAAATCAATTTGATCTAAATTAAATTTAGATGACGGATTCGCTCCCGATGCCCCACTGTTGTTCAAATCGATTTTTAGAGCACTGGCAAAGTTACGCAGATCCATAGAATTTAACGGTCTTTCGTAATCGATATAATTTGTTTCGGAAACCGAATCAACATAATAACTTTGAACGCCCAGCTTGTGCATTAATTGGTTAAAAATCTCAGCCGACTGATTGCCGGCAGACTGAACGGCCGCCCACTTTTGCGCATATGCAGTAGACAGTTGAGAATCTATTTGACTGTTAACTTTTTGATTTACTTCGGAATGGATTTTGTTTTTTAAAAGTGGAAATGGAAGAATTGTTTGATTGTGATATGCGCGGTAAAGAAATCTTCCTCCGCGCCGCTCTAAGAGGCTTTGATCAATTTTAGCAGGGATTTGAGCCATTCCAGATTGCATACCATCACGGATTTTTTGGTCCGCAATTTCTACTACCAGCGCAGGAACCGCGGGAAGAATTCTGGTCTGATCGCCAAAGTTTAAGTAACCGTCGGCGCCTGCAAGCAATTCTGCAAAAGGAGCCAAAGCTTCAATACTGCTACCAGACGAATCGGACCCAGAAAAGACCACACTAATTTTTTTGGTAAGATCTTCAAGCTTATCTAAAAGCGCAAGTTTTTCTTCTTTTGAACTTCCAAGTAAATTGCTCTTTAAAATATCCAGAGCCGCGGTATTGCGAACATATTTTAGAATATCACTAGCACTTAATGATTCTCCAAGATTTAAGTTTCCAGTTGACTGTGAAGGCATATCCAAAATGTCCAAAGCTCGCAAAAAATTCTGCCTTCTTTCTTCGGGGGTAGCGCCATTAATTTGGGTTAAAATAGACTGCGACAGGACATTCACAAAAGCAGGAATGGATTTTTCTTCGAAAATCTTTAAACCACCCTGAAAATTTTCTGATGTTTTAATTGCAAAATCAGCTTCTGTTTCTGCGTTTACCGTATTTTCACCAAGTGTCAAACCATCTCGGCTATTTTTATCAAGGGACGCCAGACCTTCATTTGCTGAAACAAAATTTAGCAAGCCATCTTCAGGCTCTTGAGCCGCTGGCAAAACTTCAATTGCATAGTCCTTTAGATCCGGATTCTCAGAATAACTATCAGCTGAAAGAAGACCACCGTTTCCAGACACGTTCTTTTGTCGGGATTTACAAAACTGAAGATTTAAAACTAAGAAAATTAAAAAATAAATTTTTGAATTTATCACGCTAATTCCTTAAACTTAAAAAATCGATTGATTCATTAAATTTTACAACGAAATCAACTGAGATTCAACTTAACGGGCAATCATAAGATCTATAAATGGCTGTTTTTTTAGGCCGGAGTATAAAAAATCTTCTTCCAAGGGTAGATAGATCCATTTGTTTTCTAACTGCAGATCTTCGTTGTAGGGCTCTAGAGGCCGCCATTTGCCGCTCTCTATAACTTCGACCCATGCATGAAGACTGCTAAATAAAACTTTCCCCGGATGCGGCTCAAATTGCACACCATAAATTATTCGCGCGGGGATACCAAGGCCTCGAGCAAGTGCAACGTAAAGTGCTGAAACCTGATGGCATTCCGTTAATTTTTGCCGAAATATTTCCGCCGCGGAAAAAATATTTCCATTGGCGTCTTGCGACCGACTGCCCATTCCGAGTTCGTCTCGAATAAATTGCGTCATATGAGTTAGTTTTAAATCAAAATTTTCATTGACTCGTACAGATTTTAAAAATTTCTCGAAAACAGGATCAGAGTAGTTTAATGCATCTGTTTGTTTTAAGTATTTTTTAATTTGATTTTTAGTTAAAACATTTAATTCCTTATGTTCGACTTTACCAAAGTTAAACTGATACGTTCGGTTCTTCTCCGAAGATTTTAAATTTAAACTTCCATATGGAGCAAAAAGATCTTGATTCATTTCAAACGCGGATGAAATTTCTATCGTTTCGCCATCGGCATTCGAGCTGATTTCAACCGCGGGAAAATACTTATCCAAACCTCCAGCTAATGCTGAATTTGCGATCATTGCGGCGAATATTAGACTTTTCATGATGACTTCTGTTAACTCGAAATATAATAAAATACAATATGTTTTATAAGTTGTTGAATTTATTGAAAAATTAAAGCCCAATTGGCATTCATCTTGATTTTCGGTGTTGTGTTTTTACAAAAACCGTCTATTATCCGCATCAATGCTTGTCGCTAGACTTTTTAAAAAAAGGATTATTTATGATGAAAACAGTAGTTTTTGCAATCCTCTCAGGAAGTTTAATAATCTATAGTTGCGGACGAAAAAGTGACGATAAACCGGAATCTATTTCTGGGTCCTTCGGCGCGGATGCTGATAAAACCTTATTGACTGAGTGGGTTGTGGACGGTGATCAAAACGATATCCTGTCTATTGATAACAAAGGAAAACTTGTTCGCACGGTTAGCGCTATTAATGAAAACGACGAAGTTGTGTCTACGAGTGTCGAAAGTGTCGCGGTTGTGGGTAAAGAGGATTTTAAAATTCTAAAGTCCGTAGTGTCCAATAAAACCGTAAAAATGAAATCAAAAGATCAAACTATTTCGACCGGCCTGCAAAAACTTGATGGGACCTACGTGGTTTTAAATGCTGATGAAGCAAAAATTTTTACAACTCGCAAAAAAGACAAGCACTTTGCTTTAAAACGTAAAGCTTCCGTAAGCACTGCCAGTCGCAATTAACTTGGGGTCAGCCTTCAACTGGTTGGCCTTCCATAGCTAAATTTTGCAAATCGAAAATCGGCCCAAGGCTTTCTTCAGCCAAGTCCATAATTTTTATAACTTGGTCTTTGGTGAAAGTGGATTTCTCTCCGGTCCCTTGAATTTCAAGAATCTTACGGCTATGGGTCATAACAACATTCATATCTAGTTCAGCCGAACTATCTTCGATGTAATCAAGATCAACCAAAAATTCCCCTTTACATAGACCGATTGACGTAGCCGCAACACCGTCATGCAGTGGATTTCTTTTAAGTTTGCCCGAGCGCAAAAGTTTATCCACGGCCAATTTCAACGCGATGTAGGCTCCGGTTATGGAAGTTGTCCGAGTACCGCCGTCGGCTTGAATCACATCACAATCAATCGTAAATGTTAAATCAGGGCAGTGCTGCAAATTTATCACACCCCGAATCGCACGACCAATAAGTCGCTGAATTTCCTGAGTTCGTCCAGAAACGTTATTTCGTTCGCGTTTAGTCCGAGTGTGAGTAGCTGATGGAGTCATAGCGTATTCTGCGGTTAGCCATCCTTGAGGCGGCTGCGCATTACGCAAAAATGGTGGAACCTGATCTTCTACCGTCACCGAGCAAATAATTTTTGTTTCACCAGCTTCAATCAACACACTTCCCGCCGGATGCTTTAAATAATGCGGAGTGATTTTCATCGGACGCGGTTGGTGAGAAAGTCGGTTGTGGCTGCGGCTCATAAAAATTTTCCTTCGATTATTTCACCGACGAGTAAAGTGCTGGCTTCATACCATCGGTTGGTTGTTTAATGATTTCTTTATGAATGTTTTCAGGATATTTTCCTGTAAAACACGCATAGCAGTATTTTTTATCGGATGCTTCACCGACTGCCTTTTTTAATCCATCTAAACTTAAAAAGCCAAGAGAATCGGCGCCGATCATTTTTCTGATGTCCTCAGTAGATTTTTGGGCCGCAAGTAAATGCGAACGATCTGGAGTGTCGACTCCGTAAAAACACGAATGAGTAATCGGTGGACAACCCAATAAAAAATGAATTTCTCTAACCCCCGCCTGCCGTAGAAGTCGCACGATATTTGCCGAAGTTGTACCCCGTACCAACGAGTCATCAATCAAAACAATTTTTTTATTCTGCAAAACAGACTGCACGGGATTAAGTTTTAATTTAACACCGAAGTCACGAATATCTTGTGTAGGCTCAATAAATGTCCGTCCAATATAGTGGTTGCGTACAAGTCCAAGTTCATACGGCAACTTCGAAACTTCCGCATAGCCCACGGCCATGGGAACTCCAGAATCGGGGATTGCGATAACCATATCCGCTTGCGGGCATGGGTACTCGCGCGCCAGTTCACAGCCGAGTTTTTTACGTACGGCATAAATTGATTCATCAGCGAAACGGCTATCCGGCCGAGAAAAATAAATTGGCTCAAACGAGCAAAAATGCGCAGGCTTTTTGACGGTATTATGAAAAGTTTGCAAACCATCGGCTGATATCTCAAGAAGTTCTCCGGGATTGATTTCTCGCACAAATGCGGCATCGAGTAAATCCAGCGCACAGCTTTCGCTAGCAACAATCCATGCTGCGTTTTTTTTGCCAAGAACAAGCGGCCTAAAACCATAAGGATCACGCACCGCATAGAGTTTGTCTTTGGTCAAAATTGTTAGTGAATAGGCACCGTCTGTTTTGTGCAAAGCATCAAAAATTTTGTCGGGTAAAGTTTTTTTATCGCTGCGCAAAATCAAATGAATAAAAACTTCTGAGTCACTTGTAGATTGGAAGATACTGCCGCGCTCTTCCAAGTCTTTCCTGAGTTCACGCGCGTTAGTTACATTTCCGTTATGGGCAAGTGCTATAGGACCTAAAGCTGTTTTAAATTGAAAGGGTTGCAAATTTTCCACAAGCTTTCCGCCTTGCGTCGAATAGCGCACATGCCCAACTCCGGAGTTTCCTTTCAGTCTTGCAATGTGATCTTTCGTCATCGCGTCTGCAACCAATCCAAACGACTTGTGAGCAAAAATTTTGGTGCCGGTATTTTCCGAATTATCAAATGTTACGATGCCGCAGCCTTCTTGACCTCGATGTTGAAGCGCGTACAAACCAAGAAAAATCGACTGCGCAGTTGCGGGATCATTGAAAATCCCCATAACCCCACACTCGTCATGAAATTTATCTTCGCGTGTCGTCATAATTCAACCGCACCGACACATCCAATCCGAAAAAGCCGAAGCTCAAATTGTGAGACATCCATTTCGGTTATTTTCTTATTAAATTGCACAATATAAGTAAAACCCGTTTCCGCAAATAAAAATTCTTTGCGCAGGTTATCGTTCATTTGAAGTAAACTTACATCCCAATTAAACTTTGCACCTTCAAACATTTTGTACAAGGTCAAATAAATTCCCCCGCGTCCTACATCGCGGCAGCTTGCGAGGGCTTTATCTTGCGTCCAATTTTGGATCATTTGCATCGCAGAAAGTTCCTGCTTCCATTGAATTTCTGGCGGCAATCCAAACGGCTGGGTTGCCATATTGTCAGAAAATGTTTTGCCCAAGTAAGTTGCACCCCAATCGTACGCAATTCCATTGTTAGCACCAGTCAGAACATAAATGTCTTTATCTTTTTGACCTTTTGCCGAAACCGCACACGCGACGTCAGATACTTTTCCGACCATGCCAATCATCGGTGTTGGAAAAATACTGTTGCCGTCGGTTTCGTTGTATAAACTTACATTGCCGCTTACCACGGGCGTATTTAATTGCGTACAGGCCAGGGAAATTCCATCGACGGCTTCACTAAAATCTCCCATTGTTTCTGGGTGTTCAGGGTTGCCAAAATTAAGACAGTCGGTAATCGCCAATGGAATGCCACCGGCCGCGGTGATTTCGCGCGCGCATTTTAACACAGCATGAGCCGCACCAAGTTTGGAATCGGCCGCACAGTAAAATTCATTGCAAGCTGTAGAGATAGCCACGCCGATATTTTTTTGTGAAGTTGCGTCAGAGTGAATCCAAAGTACTGCGGCGCCTCCATCATCTGATGTGAGAACCGTGCGAAGTCCAATGTGTCGGTCGTATTGATTGTAAAAATCACCCGGTGGAATGTCCCTTTCAAGCATGCGTTGCAGTAATTGCTCTTCGGAATGAGATAAAAAAGCATCGTTAAAATGCCCTTTGGCTTCCGCAGAAAACTTTTTCTTCGATATTTTTATAGGCCTTTTATACATCGGAGCTCGATCAGTCACTGAATTTACCGGAACGTCCGCAAAAATGGTTTGATTTTGAAAAACTTCCACTCGCGCCGTGTCGGTAACAATTCCAATAATCGCAAAAGATAATTGCCATTTTTCCAAAACATCTTGCAACTCAACCCATTTTTTGGGTTCGATCACCATAAGCATGCGTTCTTGAGATTCTGAAAGCATCAATTCATAAGGCGTCATTTCGGAGGTTCGGGTTGGAACAAGATCTAAATTCAAAAATAGTCCGTTGCCCGCACGTCCTGCCATTTCAAAGGCCGAGGATGTTAAACCCGCAGCTCCCATATCTTGAATACCCACAACTAATTCTTTTTCTAAAACCTCGAGAGTTGCTTCTAAAAGAAGTTTACCCATAAACGGGTCACCCACTTGGATGGTGTTTTTTGCTTCTGTCGATTGGGATGAAAACTGATCTGAGGCCATGGTTGCACCGTGAATTCCATCTCTACCAGTTGCAGAGCCCACGTAGACCACAAGATTTCCCACACCGCTCGCAAAGCCTTTAAATATTTTGTCTTCGTGGATAATTCCTACCGTCATGGCATTAACTAAGCAGTTGCCATTGTAGTGGCCATCAAAAGAAACATTTCCACCAACCGTAGGTACTCCAATGCAGTTTCCGTAATGAGAAATACCGTCGATCACACGTGGTAAAAGCCACTTTGTCTTTTCTAAATTTTTTTCGCCAAAACGTAAGCAATTTAAATTAGCAATTGGACGAGCTCCCATACAGAAAACATCGCGCAAAATTCCACCCACTCCGGTAGCCGAACCATGAAACGGCTCAATAAAACTTGGATGATTATGACTTTCCATTTTAAATGCCAAGCAGAGCTTTTCCGAAAGTCGCACCACCCCAGCATTCTCTCCAGGACCCACAACAACATTCTCGCCTTTTGTCGGAAATCTTTTTAAATGAACACGAGACGATTTATAACTGCAGTGCTCACTCCACATAGCCGAAAAAATTCCTAGCTCAGTCAGGGTCGGGGTGCGCCGCAAAGATTCTTTTAATAGCTGGTATTCATCAGATGATATTTTATGTTTTTTTAAGTTTGCCCGAAATGACTCAACTGGTGTCTCATCGATTGCAGGACTTTTTTTCATGTTTCTTCGGTGCGGAATTTCAAAAAGTGGTTTCATATATTTTTAGTGCTCACTGTTTAGCGAAAAACTCTTGCCAAATTTTTTTGCCGTCCGCACTTGCTCCCAGGCGTATATCAACGGCGCGCTCCGGATGCGGCATAAGCCCAAGAACGCGTTTATTTGTCGAGTATATACCAGCAATATTTTCAGTCGATCCATTTGGATTTTCGGTCTCGGCTATTTTTCCCGATGAGTCAGAATACTGGTAGGCGATTTGATTTTCATATTGAAGTTTTTTCAGACCGTCGGAATTTACAAAATACCTACCCTCTCCGTGGGCGATAGGTATGCTGTAGACAGATTTTTGTTGCGCTGCATTTAAATAAACATATTTACAGATAAATTTTCCATCTCTATTTTGCAATAAAGCTCCTGGAAGAATTCCGGCCTCGGTTAGAATTTGAAACCCGTTGCAAATTCCAATAATGTAGCCGCCATTATCCGCAAATGTTTTTACCGCTGGCATAATATTCGAGTGACTTGCAAGACTTCCGCTTCGAATGTAATCGCCGAAACTAAAGCCTCCGGGGATTATAAGATAATCCGTTTTGGGGAGAGATGTTTCCGTATGCCAAACCGTTTTTACTTTGAGCCCAAAATACCGGTCCATTGCACTTATACAATCGAAATCGCAATTCGAACCGGGAAACTGGACCAGAGACAGCATCGTCATACAGCCAAAACCTTTACTTCAAAAGACTGACTGACTGGATTTGCCAAATATTTTTCGGCGATTTTTTTAGCTTTGGACATAGAATCTTCGAGATTTAAATCAAATTCAAATTCGTACTGCTTACAAATCCGAAGATTGGTAAGACAACTAATAAGTTCCGGGTCAAGAGTGGTTTGAATCGCTCTCGCTTCGGGATCCAAAACCTCACGTTTTAAAAAAACCTGCACAACCACTTTGGACTTTAAAGAAGACATTTTGCGCTCGCTAATGTGATTTTCGCATCAGAATTAATCTAGACACTTATTGAATAGCATAATTTTAGAATTCTGCCTGCTTTTTTTAGAAGATTGCTTAATGTTTATGATGCTTTTCTAAAATACTCTTGCCGAAACTGTTCTCGGTACTGGCGCACAGAAAAATTTCGGCCTTTTTTTCGCGATGTCGATACAAAATTTGCAATCTTATGCTGCGCTTTATTTGAGGCTTCTATGTAGAGGTTTTGATCAGGGGCATTGGGGAATTTTTGAAAGGCAAAAGACAGGTAAAAAATCTCTTCCGAAAAGTCATGACCAAATCTTTTGATCATAAATTCCGCGAGCATAATAACTTTTTCTATTTCCGCTAAGTATTCAAGATCTGCAATTTTAATTTCTAAGTTAGTACTTAAACTGTTTAAAATATGATGAAAATGGCTGACTTCTTCAAAGACACACGCTAGGTCCGAAAGACTATCCAATTCAAACGACCACTTAATAAGCTCCAGGCGATTTAAAATTTCTTTTGAGAAATACACACCTATAAAAAGTCCATCGGCGTTTTTTTCATACAAGGTTAAAGCCTCTTTTTCGCCATCGGACATGGAGATTCCCAGACCTTCTAAATCAAATATCAAATACTCGTTTACGCTTTGCTGCAAATCGATTCCGTAAAATGAAGATAATATTTCTTCGGCTTCGACAATTAATGTCTGCAAGTTTTGCACGTTATTTTCTTTTTTAATTGGCAATGCGCAGCTTGGTTTTAACTGGAATGATTCCACGGTCTAAAAGACTCTGAGCATGCCTTTTTGATTCGAGATGAATCCACTTCTCATATATAGCCAAAGTATCTTGGGCGGCTGGATTAAACGACTCCGCTATGTTGGCAATAAGGTTAACAAGACTAGAAAACTCGCGCGCCATTTCTCCAAACACAAGGCTTTGGCTTGAATCGCTGGACTGCTTTGCTTTTTTTAAGTTCGCAACCTGCTCGTAAGCGGTCGAGCCTAGGTCCACATAATAACTAACGTCGAATGTTTTACGATTAAAATAGTCCTGGAAAAATCCACTTATGTACAAACTTATATCTCCGAGCCGGCGAAGTTTTTCAAGGCGTTCGTGATCTGGCGCTTGCTGCGCATCTTGAAGGATAAAAGCCAACGGACGATTCATAAAATGTTTTTCGTTCGACGAGTCATTTCCAGAAATAGCCAAGTTTATCTTGCTAGGATTTATAAATTCGCAGAGAAGATTCACCAGATAGAATTCCACATCAAGAGTCAGTGGAACGCTTGCAGAAAGTTTAGCTTCGTCCACTCGTTCTTTAAAAAATTGTTGCGGCGTTTCCAAAATACTTAACTTGGCATTCATAAAGTTCCCCGTTAAATTCTTCTTTCTCTATTATCTTATCGGATTGGCCGCCGGGTCAACTTTAGCTCTAGAGCAATTTTATTTAAGTCGCCGTAAAGACTGAAGTTAATTCTCTTTTTTGGTGTATTTAAATAGGTTTCTAATTCATTTTTGCAGTGTTATTTTAGAATGGATGAAAAGAAACGACGCCCCCACCACAATCGATTCCCCCTCCAACGACCGCTTGGGATTAGAAGATATTGTGCATTTAGCTAATAAAATTGGTTTAGAACTTGTTAACGCCAAAAAAGAATTTGATATTCTTGATCACGGAAAAAACACTTTGCGTGCACAAATTATTTCCAACTTAGACGACGGGACCTTAAGTGAAGCAAAACTCAAACGCCTCTCGGAGATAGACTCGAGTTACTTAGAGCATATGGAAAAACTTATTAACGCCAAAGCAGAATACGAAAAACTGCGTATTCGATATGATTCTTATAAAAATCTTTTCGATGCGAGACGAAGTTTGTTGAGTTTTCAAAAAGCTGAAATGAAACTTATTTAAGCGGTCCTAACCTTGCCACGGAAATTTTTGCTGTTTTCAAAAGTTGCGAATACTCAGGATCATGACCGGCTTGACGCACAAAAGTTTTTAGGTATGCCAATGATTTTTTCGGATTTGACTTCTCGTGCACTAGGCTTAATAAGTAGTTGGCGTCAGGATTTAGCGGGGCCAAGTTTAAAGACCTTTCTAAATATTCGCGGGCCTGATCTTTTTGGTTATGAGACACCAAGATTCGTCCGTAGCCAAGCAGGGCCGAAGATAACAGAGGTTGATCTTTCAAAGCTGTGAGATAAAGCAACTGAGCTTTTTTTTCTTGTCCCATGGAATACTGGGCATCTCCTTGAGCCGCTCTAAAAAAAGGCAGCGATTCTGCAGGAACTGTCTGCATAGCGATTTCGAGCTGATCAAAAGCCTCTTGCTCACGTTTTAATTTAATCAAAATTCGCGCCTTGATGAGTATAGCCTGTTCGTCTTTTGGAGCGCGGTTTTTATACTGCTCGATGGTGGTCAATGCTTCGCTGTAGGCTCGAACTCGGTAATAAGACCAGGCTAAAGATTTCATCGCCGTTTTATAATTTGGTTTAATTTTTAAAGTATTTTGATAACGGAAAATTGCGTCCGTCAATCGATTTTCCGCGCGGTAACTTTCTGCTAAATAAAAATTTGCGTCGGCGTCTTGGCTGTAGCGAGTCATTGCCAGCTCAAGATTTTTAATCGCGTTTTTGTAATCTCCTGCTTTGACCAATACCATGCCTAAATTGCGATTAATTGCGACGTTTTTGGGATCGGCTAACTTAGCTTTTTTGTACGTGTCTACGGCTTCACGGTATAGGCCGTCGCGAGCGTATTGATTTGCTTGAGTCACAATGTTTGACGTGGTTTGATTTTGGGGAGCTGGGGTTGTAGCGCATGACACCAAAAAATAAATACTAAGCGCGGTGATTTTAAAATATATCATTCGACCCTCGTCTTGTTTTAGATAAGCTATATGTTAATAATAACTTAATTTATGTCAGACGAGTAATACTCTTCAAATAAAGACCAGCAGCGATTATCCGGAGAGTAAAAAGCGAGATGGATTTGAACGTTTTTCCAATCTTTATAACTTGCCGTTTTATAGGAATAATAACGAAGGTTTAGTGCACCGTTACGGCCTGAAACCATGCCGTCTGGAACCGGCATAAACTCATCTAAATAGTAGCATTCGTTAGCCGTATTTTTCATAAAAGGTAATGAAACGCTTTCGGTTGCCAGTCCCGTAGAAAATGTCGCTCGACACGAAGAAAATATCACGCAACTCAAGCCTGCAACAGAAATTACACTGGTAAGTTTCGTTTTGATATTGATAATAAGATTGACCATTAAAGACTAAATCGGCATTGCCCTCAATTAATTAACGAAAACGAGATTGTCTGAAAATTTATTTTTACAAAAATACCAAAGTATTCTCAATAATTTTAGGGTTATTGACAGTTTCTTGCGACCGAGAAAATAATTTTAAAGATCCTGAATGGTCGGAATCCAAAGCGGCGGAAAGTTTTTCCTGCGAAAGTTTACCGCTCGCGGAACACGATATTTTTTTTGAGGATTTAATGGTGCAAGGGCCTCAGTTAGGTCTTCTAAAAGCTCGCGCTCGAAATGGAGACACTCACCTTTATTTGGTGGATTTATTTAGCGAAGTGTCTAAAAGTGATCTGTTGGATTTGAGTCCTGAAAAAAATACCATTTATTTGGAAAAATTTTTCCACAATCCAACCAAAAAAAATCTTGTTGCCACCTTGTCTTATGACTCAAAGATAAAAATTTACGACGAGTCGATCCACAAAGTTTTAAGTGAATACAAAGACAAAACAGCAGAGTTCACCAAGTTGATAATTGCCTCTGCGCAAAATTTTATTTTAGCTTTTTATTCAGAAACCCAAGCACAGTTATTGTCCATTGGGGTTGATTTTAAATTGATTAAAATTTCAGATATCGTTTTGCAACCTAATTATCAGCTGCTTAATATCGAAAATAAAATGCATGTTATTACCGAACAAAAAAGGCAGCTTTTTTTAAAACAAATCGACAAATTTGCGCATTCAGAAATAGCCAGTCAAAATGCACCGATCGAAAGTTTTGGGGCAGTAAATCTCGGTAAAAATCTGTTCTTGGGTTTAGTCCTAGAAGAAAGCCTAGCTGCAAAATCCCATTTGCTTATAATGAAGAAAAATAAACTTTTGACTCAAAAATACCTGTTACAAAATGAATTAGCACACATTTCCGAACCTTATTTATGGATGCATGATAATTTTATCTATTTAAGTGTTGTAAAATGGCTGGATCAAGAAGCGGTGCTTGCTGTTTTTAAGATGGATGAGAATTTGACTGTAAAAAAAACGAAAGTCATTCAATTAAATAACGTAAAGCATTTGGTTTCAGCCGCAATAAACAACGAAAATCGCTTGCAAGTCATGCTTAGGTCCAAAGCGGAAACAGGATGGAAATATGATCTCTGCACTACGGATTTTTTTTAAAGATATAAAAATATCGCATTCCGTTTTTGCGCTGCCATTTGCAATGTCTGCGTTTACTTTCTTTGGGTTTTCGTTTGTGCGCGACTTTCCACCCAGTTTTTTCGTTGCGATTATTGTTTGTATTGTTGCAGCGCGAACTTTTGCAATGGGAATGAATCGCTACCTTGATGCCGAAATTGATGCCGAAAATACGCGTACACGGCAAAGGTCCCTCCCTGCTGGAAAAATCGCAAAAAAATCGGTGCTTGGAATTTCACTTGGCGCAGGTTTTATTTTTATTTGTTGCTCGTTTTTTATCAGTAGCCTGTGTGGAATGTTGAGTTTTTTGGTTCTTTTGATCATTGGGGCATATCCAATGATGAAAAAACTCACCTATTTTACACACTACTATCTCGGCTTTTGTTTGGGTATTGCGCCGTTAGGTGTGGCGGTTTCTCTAACAGGAAGTCTGCACATTCCAGTTGGTGTTTATTTTGTAAGTTTTGCCGTGATGCTATGGACGGGCGGTTTCGATATTCTTTACGCCTTGCAAGATATTGATTTTGATTTGACTAAAAAATTGCACAGCGTTCCCGCGCGATTCGGGGTAGCGACAGCTATTAAAATCAGTCAGTTGAGTTTTTTTCTTATGATAATAAGTTTGGCAACCGCAGGTTTCGTAGCTGATAAAGGTGTTGTTTATTTTTTCGGAACGAGTCTTGTCGCAGCAATTTTATTTATTGAGCATTATTTAATTCGTGATGCAAAAAACAGCAACGGCCATTCTAAAAATATAAATTTAGCTTTTTTTAATCTCAATGCTTTTTGCAGTGTATTTTTTTTCGTTTTCTGTGTTATTGATTTATATCTATAGTTTTTCTTTTGACACAGGGCGTTAAGTGGGAATTCGTTTACTTAGAATACTTATATTCTGGGTAGGTTTTGAAGTATTAGTTTTGCCGGCATCCGCTTGCGAAATGGCTTTTAATCTATTCAAGGCATTGGGGCCTTTACCGCACAATATTAACCCCCAAATCCCCGTCCAGATTCAAAACTCACTCGCGGCTAATCACCGAATTAATATCGGAGATTTAAATGCTGCTTATAAGTTTGCTGAGTATTTTGGCATTACTATTACCGATAGTTTCAAAGAACGCCGTAGTCACGAACAATTGAAAACTCTCAATATACTATTTAATCAAATTTCTCTACTTCCGCCGGGCATCATTAAGAAAATCAAGCAACAAGTTAAAATCGACTTGGTAGCAGATAACGTAACGGAGTCTACTTTTTTCAACGCTTACTATGACCAAAAGGTTATGTATGATGTCATCTCGAAACAGCCAGTTGTGCGGTTATTTCAAGAGGTAGGCGGCTGTGCAAGTAATAAATGCCTTGCCGTTGCGTCACGCTGCGTTAATAGACCAGAAAGCAAGAATATTCTGCTGCACGAGCTAGGACATGCTATTGATTCGGTTTATGGGATGATTTCTTTGTCTGCAAAGTATGCAAAGATTCATGATGTGATCGGTTTAAAAAGGAGTTACTTTCAAGCTTCTCCTTTGGAATCTTTTGCCGAAGGTTTTGCAATGTTTTTTGAATCAATTGACAGAAGAAAAGAATTAGAGCTAATAGATTACCGACTTCATGATTTTATTTTAGTTCATATTTATGAACCCAATTTGTCTGTAGATTAGCCGTTATCCCAAGTTCAAGAAAGAGTATGTTATGAAAGTATTTCTCGGAGTAACTGGAGCGTCCGGATCGATCTACGCTCAGACATTGGCAGAAAAAATTCTGCCCCACGTAGACCGTCTTTACCTTAGCGCTACTGAAGCCGGCAAAAAAGTTTCGAGCTTTGAATTACAAAAAACAAAATCAAAGGAATTCTACCTTCCGACGATCTTAGAAGGCCACATTCCTGAACCATTCAAAAACAAAATACGTCTTTTTGAAGAGAAAAATTTATTTGCACCTGTGGCAAGTGGTTCAAACGCGCCCGACGCAATGGTCATTCTACCATGTTCTATGGGTACGCTTTCTCGAATCGCACACGGGGCATCGTCCAATTTAATTGAGCGGGCCGCTGATGTGGTTTTGAAACAGAAACGTCGGCTGATACTTTGTCCGCGGGAAACGCCATTAAATCTTATTCATCTAAAAAATATGGTTGCACTAAGTGAAGCAGGAGCCGTTATCTGTCCTCCAATGCCCGCTTTTTATCAGTTTCCAGAAAGTGTCGACGATTTGGTTAATTTTGTTGTTGGTAGAGTCCTGGAGTTGCTAGACATTAACCATGACCTCTATGCAAAATGGGCTAATAACTTGGTCTAGGCTGTGTCGATTTAGACACATAATTCCATAAGTACGCACGAAAATAACACTATGCCTTTGAGAATCTGATTAAAAATGGGGTTTTTACTAATAAAAAGTCTTTAGAATCCTATGGCTTATTTATTGCTTAGGTTAACAAGTACAAAAAGCAAGTATACAGGGCATCAGATATGGACTTTCAATGGACTCTTAAAAATTCAATTCGAATCGAAGGCATTGGGCTGCATTCTGGAAAAAACGTTCAATTAGATATTAAACCCGCAGAAGACAACTTCGGTGTGCAGTTTCTTCGAACCGATTTAAATTCTGCAAAAGAATTAAAGTTTATTCCCGCTCATATTGATTTTGTTCGACCAAGTGATTTGTGCACTACACTTGGCCTGAGCGAAGAGAATTTTATATCCACCATCGAGCACTTAATGGCCGCATTAAATGGCCTAGGTGTGGATAATGCGTTGATTGAAATTAATGCATCGGAAATTCCAATTTTGGACGGAAGCGCTGCATCATTTACAGTTGAAATTTTAAAGGTGGGTTTGCGTAAACAAAAATCTCTGCGAAAGTTTTATTGTTTGCGAAAAGAATTTCATTTAACTGATGGTGAGAAGTCGGTAACGGCTCGCCCTTCAAATCAACCAACAGTAAAGGCCTTTTTGGATTATCCTTGGAAAATGGTTGGCAAACAGGAAGTACAGATTCCTTTAAGCCCTAGTGGTTTTATGCAGCTGCATTATGCACGAACATTTTGTCACCTTAAAGATGTGGAGGCCATGCGTCGCCATGGACTTGCGCTGGGTGGATCGTTAGAAAATGCTATTGTTGTCACAGATTATTCGATTTTAAATCCAGAAGGGTTACGAACCCCCGACGAATTTGCTAGGCACAAAGTTTTAGATTTCATGGGTGATATATTCCTGCTTGGTCATAGAATTTATGCAGATTTTGAGCTCAAAAAATCTGGCCATGCTATGCATTCAAAATTTGTCAAAGTACTTTTAGGTAACAAAAATGAATATTTAACAGTAGTGGAAGGGCTTAACAGCAAAAAGTCTGTGCCAGATTCTGTTATTCCGTTAATGTCTGTTGTGAAATAATATAGAAGCTTTTTGAAAATTCAGCGCAGTTGTCGAATTCTTCACTACCTTGAGACCAAAAATTAAAAAAACAATTTTTTGCATCATAATTATCGCAATCGGAGTTTTTTACATTCGCAAAACTGAGAGTACTGAACATTCAGATCCAAAACTCCAGTCAACACCTTTATCAGTACCACAAACTAATCCAATCACTCAGACTTTGACCAGCCCACCCTCGAAAATGTTCACAACTATTCCGGTAAAAAGTTCTGTTACTGAAGCCATGCCCGAGCTTTCTCAATACCGCACGGAAGCCAAGCAAAATCCTCACTCCACTCCGCCCACCTTTTTAAATTTTGCCGATTTTGTTTCCAGTCGAATGCAAGAGTCTAATGGAGATAAACCAAAAGCTATGAAGTTTTTTGACGAATTAAAACATTGCGTGTTAAACGACGACCAGGAAAAAAAAATTCCTGCCGTCCAAGCTTTCTGCGCTGACGTCGCTAAAATTCTTGCCGAGAAAAATGAATTAAACGACCAGTGGTACGACCTCTATAATAAACTTCCCGAGAATTTAAGGCCCCTTTTAGCGCCTGTTCCTTAGGGGCCGTCAAATAATAACTTGCACTTCTTGGCAGACAAGTTTTGTTCAGATTTGAAATTTTTCTTGGCAAAAAATACCGGAGTTTGTCCGTGAC
>JAYVPO010000107.1:0-26593 GCA_043757325.1 bacterium | reverse complement strand
CGCTCGGAAGGATTCGAACCTCCGACCCCCAGATTCGTAGTCTGATATTCTATCCAGCTGAACTACGAGCGCGTTTGAACAACCTTTTTACCTCAACTTCCTAGTTAAGGTATACCTCGATTTTAAAAGTTCATGAATTTTTTTGCCTTTCTGATCCAAAAAACATCACCCCGCTAATTTTAACCCTCAAATATCTATCTTTCCGCTATACTTAATGCCACAAACTAGTCATTTTAAAGATGATGAGAAACCCTTTCACCCGCTAAATTGAAATGGAATATTACAACCTCACAAAAGAAAAGGCTCGCGAGCTCAGGCGTGCGGCTTATCGCGAGCTAAAAGAACAGCGCCGCAAAGAAAAAGCCGAGCTTAAAGCCAAACTTCGTGCCGAAAAATACGCAGCCCTTGCCGAATTAATTTTCCTTGGCTCGGAGCTGGAAAAAATCGAGCAGTTAAACCTTGCTAACGCGTACTTTTCGGACGTAAAGAATTCCAATAACGATTAAAACCAACGCCGCAATGACGCCGTAAATTCCCCACTGGAATTTTTTAATCACATATTCAAGCTGCTCTAAATTAGAGCCAAACAAAAATCCAATATAAACCCATGTAGGTACCGAAACAATTGCTGCGACCCCATCAAAAAGCATAAACTTCCAAAAAGGAATCTGATAGGTGCCCGTCGTAAAAAAAATCGGAGTTCGCAGGCCCGGCATAAAGCGCGCCATAAAAATCACTTTTTCGCCATATTTTCTAATAATATTAGCAACTTTTACATCGCGGTCTGGCGGCAGTATAAACTGAAAAAGTTTTTTGTTTTTTAATTTAGGCCCAAAGAATTTTCCCATACTGAAAATCATGCCGTCCCCGACTAACACCCCGACCAAAGTTACGGCGATAATCATGTGCAAATTAATGACGCCACGCGAAGCTAAAACTCCGCCGGTCACCAGTAATATATCTTCCGGCATAGGTAGGCCAAAACCGCAGGCTATCAAAATTCCAAAAATAAAAAAATAGCTATGGGTACCATAAGGCGTTAGATGATCGAGTAATTTTATCAATTGATTCATGGGATTTTTTTCAACGTTTTGCCAACACTTGCCAGATCTTCTTCTAGTTCCTCAAGATTAAAAGAATCTACTTGAAAAAAACCTAAGTCATCAACTCCAAAATTTGCCAAAACGGGAATTAATTTTTGCGAAGGGTGCTGCTTTAACTCTGCCCCAACTTTCACCATAGGACTAAGTGCTTTGTAACTACCTAAATCAAAACCTAAGGCCGTAGACTCCGGCAACAAGACCCTTGCCATTGCACAGGCATTTAATACTTCACGCGGCGTGATTAAAACATTTTCTGAAATTTCAATTTGTGCTTCCGAGGCATTCTGCTCTTTAATGGCACAGATTTCTTTAACAAATAAATTCCAATCTATTTTATCGCCAGAACCGTTCAACAAAATCTTGTGCGAAAATACATTTTTACTCTGATGAATTTTCACTTCGGAATTCTTCCGCGAAATTTGTTCTGCAATCTGATGGGGCTCATAATTTTGAACCGCGGAGATTAACTCCTCCTCATTTAAAGTCTTGAGATCTTTAATAGGCCCCGCTTCGCCATGCAAAATTTTTTCCTGCAAAGGCTTATACAGTGTATCTCTTTCAACTGGATTGCGCCGAGTTTTGCTAATTATCATTTCGAGGTCTAACCGCGTCATAACCATTCCTGCTCGACCACCTGCCATGCGTGAAATCTTTTCTTCGGTCACAGTGCCATCCAAGTCATTAGCCCCAAAACTTAAACCGAGTTGCGCCACATCTTGACCGAGCATGACCCAGTAACTTTTTATATTTTTAAAATTATCCAGATACAATCTTGCGACAGCTAGAGTCTTTAAATCATCACTGCCCATTGTGTAGCGGGTTTTACCCAGATCATTATGATAAGGTTGAAAAGACAACGGAATAAAAACATTAAATCCTTCAGTCTCGTCTTGCAGCTCCCTCAACCGACGCATATGGTCAACTCTGTGAAAATAATTTTCAATATGACCATATAGCATCGTGCAATTGGATCTCAGTCCCATGGAATGAGCAAGTCGGTGGGTTGCGATCCACTGCTCACCGGAAACTTTTGTCTCGCAAATTTGATCGCGAATATCTGCATGAAAAATTTCTGCACCTCCACCTGGAAGGGAACCAAGACCTGAATTTTTTAAATCGTGAAGAATTTCCAACATGGGCCGACGTTCTTTTTTTGCAAACCAGTCGAGTTCCACCGCCGTAAAGGCCTTTAGATGAGTTTCTGGGAATTCTTTTTTTAAAGTCGAAATCATATCACAGTAGTGTTTAAAACTCCATCGCGGGTGTAGCCCGCCAACCATATGTAGTTCAGTCGCACCTTGAGAAACGGCAATTTTCGCTTTCTCAACCATCTCAGAAATATCGTATGCGTAAGCACCTTCTTCGCCTGGTTTCCTAGAAAAAGCACAGAACTTACATGACAAAACACAAATATTCGTCGGATTAATATGACGGTTAATATTATAAAAAACACGATCAGAGTTAATAAGCTTGTTTTTCTCATAAGCGAGTTTAGATAAAAGCACCAAATCTTTACAATTAAATAGCTCAAGAGCATCGTCTTCCGACAAACGTTCATTACGGTTTAATTTTTGAATGATATTCTGCATAGTGTTCCTTCTCTAAGGAGATCATACCAGATTGCCTTACGAGAATGAATAGATGGCTTGACTCAAATCCACCGGCTCAGAAAGCTTCAAATCAGTAGCTGTTTTATAAAGAATTTCGCAGGATTTGACCACATCAGCGGTAAAACCAAGACTATCGTTGTTAACATACATTTCTATATATTTTACGGCTTTTTTGTCTTTAAACCCCGAAACGGCTACTTCCGAGGCAGCAGTAATAGTTTCTCCCCTATTTTCAACATCCAATGCCCAACGAATGGAATCTAAGTAAGTTTCGGCCAAAGATTTTTTTACTGCTTCGGGCAAATTCCTTCGAATAACATTCGCTCCTAAAGGTAGAGGCAAATGGTATTTTTCTCGCCACAGAATCCCCAAATTCCCTAATTTAACAAATCCGCGATCTTCACAATCAAGCTGCAGTTCATGAATAAGTATTCCGGCAGCGACTTCATTTTTTTGCACTGCTTCTGCAATATCTAAAAAATATTTTTCCACTGGTTCAAACTTTTGAAGCAGACAACATGCCGATAAAAAAGCGGTTGTCATAAATCCGGGGACGGCAATTTTCTTACCCGCCAACTCCGCCAAAGTTTTGATTCCAGAATTTTGAGATGTAACAATTGCAGGGCCAAAACCTCGACCTACGCTGGCCCCAAGTGGTAACAGCTGATAATTCAGTTGTAGCCACGGGTAGGCAGCAAAACTTATAGCTGATATATCGTAAAGACCTTTTTTTGCTAAGACATTTAGTTTCTGAATGTCGTCGATATAAAATTCGCAAGGCAATTGACTGGGAATTTTTTCATTGCGCCAAGCATATGCCATAAAGGCATCGTCTGTATCCGGGCTATATGCAATAGAAAATTTACTCATAAACGCGCCCAGAATATTTGCAGTTTAGAAGTTAAAGGCAAAATATACTTTTCCACAGCCGTTAAAAACCTCTCTTTGTCTTGAATAAGTCCCAGCATACATCCGCCTCCACCTGCGCCTGTAATTTTCATGGCAGAAAGCCCGTTGCTTAAACCAACGGATTTGATTTTTTTCATCAATTCCGTTTCAAGCCCTAAATCACAAAGCATGCGGCCAGCCTCATTTAAATTTTCACCTAACTCTACCGCAAGATTTTGCTCAAGGTTCTTTCTTGTTGCAATGGCTACTTCGTCAAATTTTTGTAAAAGGGCTGTATTTCGAGCTAATTTCGGCTCAACCATTTTAACCATTTCCGCCGTAGAAGATTTTTCTCCTGTATGCACAATAACAAATTCAAATTGCGGATGAGTCAATTTCAAAAGTTCAAAACCGTTAGTTTTGTTGAAATTCATTAGTCCTTCATGAGAAATGACATTCACATCCAGGCCGGAAGGGTTGCCGTGAAATTTCCGTTCGAGTAAATTGCCAACTTCTGCAACTTTTATAGCATTGAAGTTTTCATTTAATGCGCGAACCATCGCCACCGACAGAGCCGCGGAAGATCCAAGTCCAGAACTGAGTGGAATATTAGATTCGCCTACCACTTCAATCGGTGTTACAGGCAATTCTAATAGTTTTTGCAAATCTTTCACCCACGACGAAAGTACCTCGGTAAGATTTAAATCGTTAACAATAAAGCTGTAAGCTTTCGCAGGTTGAATTCTAACTTTTAAAAGTGCCGCCCTTAACGGTGCCGCTATGGCATTGCAACCATAGACCACCGCATGCTCACCGACTAAAATATATTTACCACAAGCCTCAGAAGTGATCATCTATGACTTCCCATGAAAAAAAGTTTTTCGAAATCTGTTTCTACCCTAGGACCTTGACCCATTGTGTCTTTTAAGATTTCGAATTGCGGGAATTTGTTTGCCAACAAAACCTCTACCTGATTTGTTACGTGTGGTTGACATAGAATATGAACATTTGGTCCTGCATCGACAGTGGAAAAAATTTGTGTACCTCTGGATCTCTCGTTTTTCACAAAATCCAAAATCTGTTTTGTTTCTTCTGTTTGATACACAATCGGCGGCTGAGATGTGGCCGCAATTGCATGCATCTCTTCGCTATCTTTTTCTGAAAGTTCTGCCACCGCCGAAAAATTATTTTCACTCAAAGCTTTTTGCAGCATCATAATTCTTTCTTTTACGTTCGTTAATCTCTGCAAAAATTTCGGACTAGTCTGAGCGGCATGGTGACCTGCACTTGAAGAAATCCCTTTTTCTTTTTTAGAAACAACAACTATTAAATCATCAAACCGCATCTTTGACGCCACGGTAATAACAGATTGCTTTGCCGAGGTTTCTCCTTTTTGCCAAAGTACAAAACCTGGGCTTAAACTGCGGCAGGCACTTCCCGATCCAAGTCGTGCCAGATTGGTTAAATCTCGATGGGTGTCCTGAAAAAAACTTGCGAGGCCAAAACTCAATGCCGCATACGCACTGGCACTACTTGCGATTCCACAAGCTGAGGGAAAATTATTGTGAGTCTGAATAGTGAAGTATTTTTCTATATTGAAATACTTTTTTGCGGTTTGCAAAAATAAAAATTGTTTCGATGTTTCTGAAAGCAATTGATTTTCAAAATAAATCGAATCTCGTTCCGAGCTTTCCGAAATTTTAACAAACGTTCGACAGTTTTCTAAAGTCATGGAAATGGAATCATTAGCCGGCCACTGGGTTTTTTCGTCAGCTTTACCCCAATACTTTATAAGCGCTATGTTTGCAGGTGCTGAAACAATGTGGGTTTTCACGGTTGTTCACACAGCGAAAGTTTTGTGTCGGCAAAGTTAAATGACGCTTTTTTCCAGCCGCTTTTTTCAAGCTGTAGACTTACCTGTTTTGGATATTCGCCAAACAATAAAATTGCGTCGTCGCCTCCGGCCCCAGTTGGCTTAAATGTCCAGGTTTTATCAAAACCCGGATTATTCTTTAAAATGAAATGAACTTTTTTTGGGTAACTGGGAGCCGTTTCAAGGATATTTCGAAATGCAATGAGTTTTTCCATCGTATTTCCATAAGAAGTAAACACGACCATGGACTCGATGAATTCTTCTGAAGTGAGCACAATGTTTTTTACTTCCGAAAGCCAATGGTCATTTTTTTTGATGGTCTCAGTTGTAGGAGCTCCTATTTCAGACACAAAAATTGCAACATTATTCAATATATTTTCGCTGAAAATCTTGAAAGAAATTTTTTGAACGGAATGATTTGCAAAATTTTCTTCTGCTTTAAATTGAATGACGCCGCCGTGATATTGTGTTGCCAAATCATAGCCCGAAGCTTTACCTTGGGCAGCTTTTTGCAATTCATACGCTTGCATCAAAATCGCTGTATCAATTTTACCTTTTACTGCGGAAAGTACCGCTAATCGAAGTGCCGACGAGGAACCGACACCATGACTTAATTCAAGTTCCGATTTTACGTTTACAGTGCAGAAATCTTCGGCTGCAGTTTTTACCGCCATTTCGAAAGGATCTTCTTCGTTTAAATCGCGAGAACTTTCAAAAGTTTTTTTGTTCGGCCACAGGTTGCTGGAAAGTTCAAAACACGTTTGGTTTTTAAAACTACAACATTCCAAAAAATGGTCGGTTGTTACTGCAAGAGCTGAGCCCTTTAAAAGTACTGCATATTCTCCGGCAATCATAATTTTTCCAGGCGCTTTGGCCAAAGTTCTCACGGCTGCAATCTTTTTACGATTTATTAATTCGCATCAATTCGAGATTTTTATGGTGTAAATCCATATGCCCTCGTTGAATACCTTCGGAAGCCAACGCGCGCAGTGCAGAAAGATTTTGCGCCAACCCGACACTAACACAAATTTCGGCGAGTCTTTTTGCATCGGGAGAGCCCATAACTTTTAAAACCGCCTGGGCAGTTGGATGAAGTCGCGTTACTCCTCCGACGACACCAACGGCCATAGGAATTTCTAAAAAACCATGCAAATCTCCTGACGACGTTTGACTCCATTTTGCAAATGGTCGGTAGCGCCCAGTCAAACTAGCATAGGCATGCGCGCCCGCTTCCACCGCTCGCCAGTCGTTCCCAGTTGCAATCAGTACAGGATCAATCCCGTTCATCACACCTTTATTATTAGTAGCCGCACGGTATGGATCGTAATTCGCAAACTCATAAGCTTTTACGATTCGCTCAACAACTTTTTCTCCAGGAAAACCTGCGGTGCCGAGTTCGTCTTTTGGAATTGTGACTTCACTTCGCGCCAGTCTTTTATCGCTTAGATTGGTGAGAATTCTTAGACCGCAATCACAGAAGAATAACTTTTTTAATTCCAGTGAAAGCTTTTCGCAGGTTGTGTTGACAATATTTGCGCCCATAGCATCGCACGTATGGATAACAACATTCACAATTAATGAAGAAATCTCTGGAATAAAATACCATGATAAATCTTTAACGCCGCCGCCTCTTTCACTTAAGGAAAGATGATAGGCATTTGCGATCTCGATTAAGCGAGTTTTATTATTTTGCAGTATCTCATCGAATGGTTTTTTGACATCTAAAAATAGCTGAATTTGACCGACCATTAGAGGGTCTGAACTACTTGCGGTAAAACCTCCACCGGCCCGCGCAAACTTTGCTCCGTGACTCGCAGCGGCAATCACACTTGTTTCTTCGACCGCCATAGGAATAAGTACATCATGATTGTTAATCACAAAATTTGTTGCGATTCCAAGAGGCAATGAAAAAGTCCCAATGCCGTTTTCAATAAAAGCATCCAAAAGATCTGACGACAATGCACCTAGATGTCCAAGCGATTTCGTTTCTTGCAGACTTAAATGGGTCAAAGTCGCTACGGATTCTAAGCGATTAGACACGGAGTTCTCATAAAATTGCGGAAGGCGAGATTTTATACGACTAACTGGAGTTGTTTCCCTTGGCGGATGAATGCTATGTTCTGCCATTTTCTCTTCAACCTTTTAAACAAATAGCGATAAATTTTCTCGAAATTGGCTATTAAATCGGACTTTTTGAGCCAGTTGCGAACAATTTTTTGCGCCTGAGCACATCATAGCGACTTTTAATTCATGAATAAAGGTCTGATAAATTTCTTCTAAGGTTTCAGGACTTTGAAGACTAGCTTTTAAGAATGGCAATCCTACACCAACCATGTTGGCACCAAGCCCCAGAAGCTTTGCGATATCCAAACCCGAGCGCACCCCACCGGTAGCGCTCACAGGGAACTTCGTGTCAAAATCCCTAATATTTTTGAGAGCATACGCTGTTGGAATACCCCAGTCTTGGAAAGTCTTACCCGTAGTTTGGTGTTGTAGAGATTGCGAGCGCAACCCTTCAATATAACTCCAAGATGTCCCACCAGATCCTCCAACATCCACAGCCGCAGCTCCCGAACCACGTAACTTGTAAAAGGTACTGACATCTAGCCCGCAACCCACGTCTTTTACCAAAACCGGTGCGGAAAGCTCACCGCAGACTTCGGCAATGTTTGATAGGAAATTCTTAAACTTTCTGTCTCCTTGTTCCTGGACAAGTTCCTGTAAAAGATTGAGATGAATAGCCAGTGCGTCGGCTTCGATCATTTCTATTGCTTGTTTGCAAATATGCAAAGCGTTGGACTGACATAATTGCCCAAATCCGAGATTTCCCACCAAAAATAATTTTGGGAACTTTTTTTTCAGCTGAAAAGATTTTTGTAAGTTTTTGTCATCAAGAGCCACTCTCTGACTTCCGACACCCATTAAAAGCCCATGGGTTGAAGCAAGTTCTGCTAATCGAAAGTTTACGGTTTCTGTTTCCTTCGGTCCTCCGGTCATACCTGTAATAAATAACGGCGAAGCAAAATTTTTACCAAGAAAATTTGTAGAAATGTCAATTTCTGAAAAATCAAATTCAGCGAGTGCCGCAGGCAAAAGATTTATATATCCAAGACCAGTATCTCGTCTTGAATGCTCCACAGGGAGGGTTTTACAAAGTTCCAGGTGATCAATTTTTCGTGAGCTAAGATCTGTCATCACCATGACCCTAACAGGCGTTAGGTGGATTGCAAAGTATTGATTGATTTTGAGTAGTAAAAAAAATTTAAAAGGCCCAAAGATTTATCATCTTTGGGCCTTCATAAAAACCTAACTTAGATCTACTTTCAGATTACAAATGAATTCCGCCGCCGACTAAAACGGTCGAAACAGTGGATTTCAAATCAATCGCGCCGCTGGTATCAGCATCAGCATTCTTGGTTGTAGTGTTAGCAGAGGTATAAGCAACGTGGTAGTTTAGATTTTTTTCCACAAACCATTCTGCTCCAATGCCGTAGGACATATAAGCAATATCACCAACATTATTTACTGCACCTTTTTTATGGGTTTCGTTAGTTAGCTTTAGCCATGGACGAAGGCCAACTGAAGGAACTTTGTACGCAACTTGAATAATTCCACCTGAATAATTGGAAGTCTTTGCATTTGGATCATCAACAGAATTACCGTTTACAACTGTCTTGGTTTTTGCCCAGTTAATTCCGTTGTACTCACCATCAATTGTTAGATCAGCAACCATAAATTGTGCACCAACACTGTAAGACATAGCGTTATTTTGGTCGTAAAGAGTTTCTGTTCCAGCTTTAGCTGTTGCATATTTTGCTTTTGTATAGCGATGCTGATAAACCGAAACATATGGCTTCATCATTCCGGCAACATCACCTTGATACGCAAGACCGGTCGTCATACTTCCGCCAGCTTTTTCAGCAGCAGGAGAACCTTGTAGACCGTTAAGAACTTGGATCTTAATAGTGTGACCTTCCATCGGCATGACAGCTAATTCAGCACCGGTAGCAGCTTGAGAAATCTCAGCAAGATTTGAATGATAAGAACCTAAGTAAGTATCGAATGGTCCGTAGAAGTTATTTTCTACACCACCTGCATTCACACCCATGCGACCAAGTTTAATTGCAAGCATTTTCATTGGCATATGTGTCAGTGAAGCTTCGGCTAGGACTGTGTTCGCACCGTCCACATCGGAAGTGGCTTTGCTACCAGAAGCAACATTGGCAACACTCGACTTTGCAACATCGCTTATTTTCAATGGATCTATATTCAAAGTGTAACGAGTGCGACCTTCGTTTGCTGCGCCTAAAAGGTACAATCGAGCCATCGCTAACTTAAATCCATCTTCAGTATCTGTTTGGGTTCCTGCGTTTAATTTCGTGTCTGTTTTAGCACTAACGCTATCAACACGAACCTTTGCTTGAATATCAATTACCTTGTCAGTACGTACCATGTCTGCGCCCATCGCTGCAGAACTCAGCACTAATCCACCACATCCTAATTTCATCATCTTGTTCAAAGCCATACGTTTCCTCCGGGAAAATAATTTTTTTTGATAACACTAAATCTTAAAACAATTTTTAAAAAAAAACAAACATTCTTGAAATCATATTCAGATGTTTCAAGCCTTTGAGGATCTACTTCTGGCAGACATTGTCAATAAAAAACTTGCACAAACTTCTTCGCCCGTAATTGCTGGAGTTTTCGCAAACACTTGTACAGCCTGCTCTTGCCGCTCTGAAGATTGCAAAACTCGCGCGACAAAACTTTTTACATTTTCACCTTCATTGCATATAAAATGCACATCTCCTTGGCATCGTTTTTTGAAATCGGCCTTTAAATCTTTAAACACAAAAGAAATTTTTTTATCTTTTCCAAAAGTTAATTTCATCGCAAGAAGCCCACCCGCACAATCTGCGCCAATGGCCAGCGCTCCAAAATACATACTATTTAAATGATTTTTGGTAAGCCAATTTAGTTTCAAAATAATTTCGATTCTTTTTTCGGAAAGTTCTACTACTCGCGGCAGGCATAAAAATATCAAAGGCACTTTAAAGAGACCAAACTTCCACACAAATAAGGTATCGCTCCAGTTTATTTTCGGTGCTGTCATGGCAAAAATCCTTGTTGGTAAATTGATAAGAATCCAGGATAACTTTTTTTAACCGCGTTTTCATTTTTTATTTGAAGATTTACAAATATTGGTTTGAGTAAAAATGCTGCCATAACAAGCCGGTGATCATTTTCTGCAGAAAAAACAATATTTTCCATGCAACGTTTTTTATCACTTGGAAAAATTTTTAGACCATCTGCCAAAACCTCGTGGGTAATATGGCAGAGGCTTAACAATTCTGAAATTTTTACAATACGATTTGATTCCTTGGCCTTTAATTGCGGTGCACCGTAAAGGGTTGAAATATCTTCGGCAAAGGCGCAAAGCACGGCTAAAACTGGAAATAAGTCGGGCGAATTTTTGAGATTTATTTTGATTCCTTGCAATTTACTGCTCTCAAAAACTTGCAACACGTTCCCGGTACTGCTTAACTCAACCCCCATATTTTGTAAAATTTCCAAAAAGTGAAAATCGGGCTGCAAGGACTTTTGAGGCCAATTTTTAATTTTCACTTGTCCATAAAGAGCTCCCAAGGCTGCGATCACAAACGCCGAACTCACATCGGCTTCAACCGAAATTGTAGAATATTTAACTTTGGAAAAAGGTTGGACTTCAAAACAGTTGTTTGATTCTTGCAACTTTAAACCACAGTCTTTTACGATTTTCAAAGTCATTGAAAAATATGCTTGGGACACGATTTCTACTGGCTTTGCAATTCTAAGAATAAAATCCAAATTCCAGGAACTTAATAATACGGCGGTCAAAAACTGACTTGATACACCGCTTGAAACGCGAAGTACATCTGCGGGTTTTTGCCATCCTAGCGATTTAATTTCTAACGTGTTTTGGTGAATTTTTGCCGCAATTCCAAGTTGATTAAAAATCTCAATCAATTCCTCCTGCGGTCGAGCAAATAGCCGTTCAGAACCAGTTAGATAAAAAGTGCCCGTCAACCGCGAGACTCTCAAAGCCAAAAATCGCAAGGTGGTCCCGCCATCACCGCAGTAAAAACTTCTTTCACCTTTTGCTAAATTTTCAAGACAAGCCGTAAGATGCAAAACATCTTCACAAGTTGTCTCACCAGAAATTTGAATCCGCGGCTCAAAGGACTTTAAAATAAGGTAACGGTTGAATAAAGACTTGGAAGCTGGGATATTTCCAGAGAAGTTAAATTTATTAATAAAGGACATTTATGAAAAACTCTTCCATTGATATTGGCATTCCAGAAGCGGACCGCAAAAAGATTTGCGAAGGACTTTCAACACTTCTTGCGGACACGTACACATTGTACTTGAAGACACATAATTTTCACTGGAATGTCACAGGGCCGATGTTTCAAACGCTCCATCTTATGTTTGAGGGGCAATATAACGAACTGGCTTTGGCGGTTGATTTAATCGCCGAAAGGATTCGCTCGTTAGGTTTTCGAGCAGCTGGCAGCTACGCCGAATATGCTAAATTGACCAGTATCAAAGAGAGCGTAGGACCAGTTGCAGCGCGCGAAATGATCGCAGAACTAGTACACGGGCAAGAAGCGCTTGCGAGAACATGTCGATCTATTTTCCCAGCTGCCGAAAAAGGATCTGACGAAGCAACCTTAGACCTTTTAACTCAAAGAATTCAACTCCATGAAAAAACCGGCTGGATGTTACGAAGTTTGTTAGAAGAATAAGGAAAGAGGGACGACCCTCTTTTCCGTCTAGTTTCGATTAAATCCAATTCCTACTAATCCTGCCGATGTAGTTAACAAATTTTTCACGTATGATAGGGTCATTCGATACTGTTTATCGGTGATATCGCCGCGAGAAAGCCTATGAAAATCCTCACTCGTAGTTACTAAGTTGTTGTAAACCAAAGATGTATCTTTGGGCCCTTTAAACGAGAACTTAATTTTTACGTCGATCGACTGGGAATTTACCTTAGCGATAAGGCTGGTAACAGATAGGCTTTCAGGAAATGCTGGATCCGAAACATTAAAGTCTTTTAGTTCCAACGTTACTGCTTCCCCGTCACTAGATAGTTTTAGATTTTCCTTAACTAAAGTTAGAATTTGTCTAAAATTTAGACCTTTGACAGATTTTTCAGGATTTTCTTCCTTCCGGGCGTCGGCAATTTCCACATCGATCCATAAGATTAAATTTTCATAAAAATCTTTCAGCCTTTTCGCCTGTACAAATTTTTTGCCGATCTCTGCACGTTTTAAGTCACCGGGTGTTCTGCCAGGGTTATCTTCCGAAAGGAGTTTTCCAAGATGCCTAACCGCTAGAAGTGATGATGGGAAACTCACTTTGAACCCACCAGTAAAATTCAAATATTCCTTGTCGACGGCTTCGAATAAGTTGTTAATTTTTACATTTCCAGTCAGGCCGTTCAGAGGTTTATAAAAGAAATGCTCTTCCATATTTAAGGTAATTTTATTTGGAATTTTCTTTGCGCCTAAATCAACTTCGTCGAAGGTCGAATCGGGTAATATTTTGATTGTACTATCTTTGGTAAACCCAATATCAGCCAAATCTGCAACGGATCCTTGTAGCAATTCGGTAAGAACGGTATTTAAAGTTTTTAACTTTAGCTCTCTGGTCTTTTCGGCCACTTGCCCAAAAGCCGCCGAAGAAACAACCGCAATACTTAATCCAAAATTTCGAAAATTCATTGTTCAGCCCCATTTTTAAAAAATTACCGTTCGACCTCAGCCTAACAAAAAATTTTTTAAAAAGAGAAGACAAATAGGTGCCACCCGACCTATTAATTATTATACAGACAGCTTTCATCCCGCTGTATAAAAATTAATTGGTCGGGTGGCACCTATTTCGCACAAATTAATGTTTCAAAGGAACTTCGTCACTCTCAACTTCCACATGTCGTCTTGTCGCTAAGTATCCGCCGGTACTTGCGGCCGAGGCGCCAAGTAACATAGCCAATACTGCCCATAAAGCACCACGCGATAAACCTTCGGCAGATTTTTGGGCAATTTCGCGTGTTTTAGCCTCGGCTTGAACTTTGGTCTGTTCGAATTTCTGCTTAGCAGTCTGGTAAGACTGTTGTAGCGAAGAAATAGTTTGGTCCGCTACCTCAGGAGTCTTCCCGGTTCGGCTTACGATCACATTCCTTACGGCTTCACGGTCGACCGCATTTAAAGTTCCATCTGGACTTTTTGTGAAGCGACTGATCACATCAGTCACCGACTGATTCTCGGGATTGTCAGGGCTTAACTCTGGCTTTCCAGTCTGTCGAAGTAAAGTTCCCGCTTCAGTCTGAAAATCCGACAAATCCATCGATACGCCGCTTTTATTTAACTGATCTTTCGCTGTGTCTACAGCAGAAGATCCTGCGGCCGAAACCAATGCACCAGCACCCGTGGTCACCGCAGCTACACTACTACCTAAAACTTTAAAAGCTCCTCCAGTTAGTGCTCCTAAAGTCGTCCCTAATAAATAGACTACCGCTAAAGTTGAAAGACCCCAGGCAATAAAACCGTGTAAAGCAGAGTCGGCTGCACGCGGAATTCCCGCCAAACGACCAGCAACCCAGCCACCACCAAACAGCGCAATAATTCCAGACACCAAAAACCAAATAGATGCGCTTGTACCAATTCCCTTCAAAGGATCAGCATCATACATTGGATTAATATTTGCTGCACCAATGCCGACACCCAGTAAACCCATCACAACTTGCAAAGCCATTGCCGCCACTACTCCGGCAAAAACCGCTGACCAAGAAATACTTTTAAAACCCTTTAACGGATCAGCTACAACAGACAGATCATCATAATATAATCTATCGTTGCGCAATCCTGAACTGTTGTAAGCCGTTGACCGAGTTGTTTCTAAACCGCGTTCGTCCATCATAAAATTCTCCTTTTTGAATCTGAATAGCATTTACCTACCTGATGAGTTTCTATGCTATTTTTATGCCAAAAAGAATTCGTAATCAGGATCTAAATAGTTCACCCATTTTTTTGCCCAAGACTACCGACGCGCCCATTATGCAACCCGCCAGAATAAACATTGCGACAACACCCAAAGCACTGGCCACAAATTCTCCGCTACCGTGTTCGAGATATAGAGAATAAATAACTTTTGTCATGGGATAATATTGATCTTTCATCGCAAGAATCATGCTGTCACTGACATCGAGCATAGCGTAAGCAAAACAAAGTAAACTTCCCGCCACAATATTTGCCGTTAGC
The DNA here is from genome assembly GCA_043757325.1 of bacterium. Lineage (GTDB taxonomy): Bacteria > Bdellovibrionota_B > Oligoflexia > Oligoflexales > RGVZ01 > JAYVPO01. Next base: position 11,817 of record JAYVPO010000107.1, on the reverse strand, counting down.
AAAGGTACCGTAATTTTTCGAAGTGTATGAAATCGCGAAGCCCCAAAAGTAGACGAGGCTTCTTCCAAGGATGCGCTGGTCTGCTGCAAACCGGCTGTGGCAGACCGCACCATATACGGTAACCGCCTAATACCATAAGCAATTATGAGCAAAGGAATGGGATTTTTCATAGGATCTAAAAACGTATCGGTAAAAGTCACCACATAGCCGAACGCCAAAACAATTCCCGGCAGAGCCAAAGGAATCATCACAATAATATCGAGCACAAAAGCAAAAGGGATAAGTTTTCGAATGACAACGTATGCTACCAACACTCCTAATACAATATCAAAAAAAGTCGATGCCGAAGCCAACATAAAACTATTTTTTATACCAATTAAAGGTAAATCTTGATGAAAAATCCGGCCGTAATATGCAAGCGTATATTCTTCCGGCAAAGGAGTCATAAACCATTTACTGCTAATACTTGTAACGATCACACTGATATGTGGAATAAGTGCTAGAAAAATCACACCTAAAAGAATTCCATAAATGAGGGGATAACCGTACCAGTTGACTTTTTTGACACCACTAGTCACGTGGCCCTTGGCCATCATCTCGAATTTTTTGGAAGACACCACACGTTTTGATACAAGAAACAATACCACCGTAATTAAAATCACTATAAAAACTAGCGCAAAACCAATTGGGTTATCGTTGATCTCAGTAACAAAATTGAATATTTTAACCGGAACCACATCTAAATATCCAATCAGTAACGGCGTCCCTAGATCCGTAAACGACCATATAAAAACAATGATCGCTCCCGCAAAATAACCGGGCTTTGCCAGTGGCCAAACAATATCTTTTAGCTGGCGCCATTTTTTAATTCCTAAAGTCGAGGCCATTTCTTCTAAACTTGGATCGAGGTTTGCTAGAGCTGCGGATAGATTTAAGTACATAATAGGATAAAGATTCAAAGTTGCTAAAATCACAACTACCCAGAATTTATTGTCATCACTTAGCCATTCAATCGGTTCTGTTATCCAGTTCCACTTTTGAAGAAGTAAATTCACCGCTCCGTGTTGAGCAAAAAAACGATGAAAACCAATCGCACCAACAAACGGCGGAAGAATCATTGGCACTAGTAGAAGTCCTGATAAGATGGTTTTGCCAACGTAATCGTAGCGCGCGTTGATAATAGAAATGGGTAAGCTTACAAAGGTCGTTGCAATGGTTACGGCCAGCGCAATTTCAAGACTATTAATCAAAGATGTACGTAGAAGCTCATTGGCAAAGAGCAATCTAAAAAACTCTAAAGTAAATTTTCCTTCGTGAAAAAACGCTTTGATGACGATAGAAGAAACCGGCAAAATTAAAAAAAAGAACATTAATGCTAGAATCGCGGTAACCGTAAAAAAACCTAAAAAACGTGAAAAGTTTTTCATTATAAAGATTTTTATGTCCTTAAAACTTGTTCTTTAGAGGCCGCTAAAACCAAAACTTTTTGGCTTGGTACATAAACATGCACCATGGACTGTTCAGGAATTTCTCGGGTGCGTGCAAAAGTTAATGCCTTTACGGTGGTATTATTTTTATTCAGATGAAAATGCTCGTGATCCCCAAGATAAGTCACGAACTTTACAACACATTCGAATTGATTTTCCGAAGTGCTGTTAGGTTTCTCGGAAATTTCAAAATACTCAGGTCGAATCGAGACGTCGACATTTTGGCCAACCGCAAATCCAGGCCGCAAGACACTCGAAGTAAATATTCCTAAATCTGTTTTAACGGTAATGGTTTTCATATCGATTGTTTCAACCATACCCGGTAGTAAATTGGTCTCGCCGACAAATCCTGCCACAAAAGAATTGACCGGATGATGATAAATCTGTCTCGGCGCATCGGTTTGAATCAAAAACCCTGCATTCAGAACCGAAACCGCTGTTCCCATCGACAGGGCTTCTTTTTGGTCGTGAGTCACATACACGGTTGTGATTTTGGTTTCACGGTGAATTCTGGTAATCTGATCGCGCATTTCCGATCGCAATTTCGCATCGAGATTTGACAAAGGCTCGTCTAAAAGTAAAACATTGGGTCGTATTGCCAGCGCTCGCGCCAATGCTACGCGTTGCTGCTGGCCGCCCGAAAGTTGTCCGGGTAGACGTTTAACGTATTGATTTAACTGAGTGAAATCGACAACCTCTGCGACTCGATCAATCAGCTCTTTTGGCTCGAGCTTTGGTTTTTTTAATTTTAGCCCATACTCGATATTCTCAAGCACCGTCATATGCGGCCACAGTGCGTAATTTTGAAATACCATCCCAATACCGCGGTCGGCTGCCGCAAGCTTGGTGACGTCTTTACTGCCAAAAAAAATGCTCCCACTGGTTACAGATTCTAAACCTGCGAGCATGCGTAACGTTGTGGTCTTACCACAACCAGATGGCCCAAGTAAAAAATGTAACGCACCTGACTGAATAGTAAGATTCAGTTCTTTTACTGCGGCTGTAGAGCCATATTTTTTAACAACGTTTTGAAACCGAATATCCACTTTAGAACTTTTTACTTTGCTAAGGCAGCATATTTCTTCTGCGAAAAAGCCACCCATTCGTTTATTTTACGGCCGCGGAAAGCAGCGTCCGACCACTTTTCGCTTAAAGCTTCCATGTCCTTTTCAGAAATAGGGGTCTTGGCGATTTCGGTTAGGAGATTTGAATCTTTTTTGTTACTCTTTGCAACTTTTTCCCACGCCTTTTTCAAATCTTTATGTGTATCTACAAGCATGGCCCCCAATAAGTCATCAAAAACCTGACGAACTTTGGCGGCTTTTTCAATGTCCATCTTAAACGGAGACTGCAGATTAAAAGGATTTGGCAGAGTAGAAACTCCGGTCGGTAGATGATTATAGGTTTCCTTATTAACAGACATGCGGCCAAGGCTCTCAAGTTTCGGCCCGCCCTCAGCGCCTTTTGGCAAAACGAAAAGCTTTTGAGCGTCAACGGACATAACCCATTCTACAAATCTTTCGGCAGCTTTTTTATTCGGAGAGCCTTTCAATATCGCAATAGGATCTGGATCTAAAATAGTTCTCTTATCGGGCAGAATAAATCCAAGGTTGTCCGGCCCAAGTTCGTTTACTTTGGCCATAGCATAAAAATCAATCGCAGTTGTAACGGTAGCTGATCCCGAAACTATAGCCTTAATAGGGTCCGATGAAGACGCGGTAAATTCATTGGCATTTGCCGCGATAGTGGTTAAAGTTTTGAAACCTTCTTCCCAGCCAAGCGACTGTAAAATAATTTGATTGATTTGATTGGCAGTCCCAGATTTACGGGGATCAGTTAATGAAATTTTTTTGTAAAACTTTGGACTGGTTAAGTCGGTCCAGGTTTTGGGTTCGTCGATTTTGTCCAGTTTGAGAAGTTTTTTATTGTAGAAAATCCCAAATGACGAAACCGCTGACGCAAACCACGTTTGTGAACTATCGCGCATGGGTATTCCACCAATATCGGCCGGAAGCTCGGTTGCGAGTTTTTTAGAAAGTTCGAATTTTTCTAGAAATTGTGATTTTTTTAGTTCCAAAAACGGCGTAGTTCCGCCACCCCAAAACAGATCAATTCCACAGGATTTGGGGTTCGAGGTATACTTGGTTTTTACAAACTTCAGTGCCTCGTTGGTACCACCCTGGTCGAGCCACTCGACTTCCACTTCTGTTTTAAAACTAGCTTTATAATACGACTTAAAGGCCGGGATCATTTCGTTCTGAATAGATTTTCTGTGCGGTGAAATTAAAATCAATTTATCGGCTGCAAAAGTAGTAAAACTCTGAAAAAAAACCAGAAACCAAAAATATTTCATCGAAAATTCTCTCCAACTAATCGCAAACTTCAATTTTTTCTAAACGCGCCGTATTCTAACTAGAATGCACGAGAAAGCCACCGGTTTTCTTTGTCAGTTTGGAGTTTTTTCTGTAAGCTATGGTTTGTCCTTCAAACACAATGAGGAACTTATGATTAATAAATGGACACCCGAAGAACTAAAAGAGCGCCTTGAAAAAAAGCACGATGTTTTCTTAAAACTTTCTAAAAAAGGCTGTGGAGTCTGCAAGTTATCTGCCCCGGCTGTTGAACGTCTTGAAGCCAGTGGGGAATTTAAACTTCATTTTGGAGAAATTCAAACCGATGAATATCCCGAAATGTTGGAGATGACTGAGTCTGAAGTTCTGCCGGTGTTTTTTGTTTTTAAAGATCAAAAAATGGTCGGTCGATTTGAAGGTTTTAAAGGTTTAGAAAAGTTGAAAAGTTTTATTCAAGAATCCCTAGGAGTTTAATGTGAAAAAGATTTTATTTGTCGCTTTGTTTTTAAATTATTGTGCGAAAGATCCTGCTCCGAGTGATGTCGTAGTCGATCCAAATCAGCCTGCCGATGTTCCTGCAGAAGCGCCGCCAGCTGACATTGCAGTGGCTAAACCTGATGGCACAACGACACCGCTTCCTCCCGTGGAACCAACTTTTGCTGAGGCTGATACCACTCCGGTAGATCCTGCACTAACCGACGAACCAATTGGCCCTGCCGCTCCGATTCCTTATCAAACAGATAAGGTCGAGCCTAAGCGCGCTGCCGAGTACTCACCAAGTTTTGGGGATGGGGATCGTGCCGGTAAAAAAGCCAGTAAGAAATTTAAAAACAAAAAAGCGATTGCCGCTGCAGAGTTGGCATCTGCGGCTGGCCCACAGGGTGAAGGCAAGGCAAAACGATATATCAAAGCATTACAGTTAAATGTTCGTTCTAAGGCAAATAGTAAATCAAAAATTGTACGCGTGGTTTCAAGGGGCGACGAAGTCAATGTCACTTATATGGGAAAATGGGCTAAACTAGCCAATGGCGAGTTTATTCGAACTAAACATTTAACCAAAACCAAGGTTGCACCCGCTACCCCTGAGGAAATTAAGGCCGCTTACGGCAAATAATTTCTCCGTAACCGGTTAATATTAATTAATAAACTAATTTTAGATACTTTATACTAAAGATTCCTCGTGGGTGAGCCGAACAAAGGGTTAATCTCGAGGAAATTTTTTTATGAAGTTTTTACACATAGTTATTTTACTTGTTTCCACATCGTGTGCTAAGGCAAGGCTTTCGGGTAGTAGTTCGGCTCCGCCACCTCAAGCATCCCCGGCAGCTACATCAGAACCCGTCGTTGGTGCGATGCCCACTCCTCCGACCGCACCACAGCCTGTTTTTAAGCTTGCAACGGCAGCGTTAGCCATTAAACAAATAAATTGTTTGATGTGTCATTCCACTATTGTTGGAAATGTGATGACAGACTTTAACATTAATCAACAACCGTTCAATTCTTACGTGGCAGATTCGGCAGAACTTCTTATCGGGGCTGCTTCATTTCGTGCTTTTTCGTATGCAACAGCTAACGTTAAAGGTTCGCTAATTGTCCCTGCAGCACCGGTAACAGACTCTGTTCTTAAAAGATTTCAAGATACCGCTGCTAATAATTCAATCCAAAGCCTGACAATTGTTCAAGCCTTACAAACGGCCTTCTTCAGAGACTCTGTTAACGCAGATTTTAATTTGCGCGAATTTGGCTATTCGGGAGGCATTCCGTTACCTGTCATAAATCCAAATCACGGCGCGGCACCTGGTATCGACGCTTTAGAAGAGTACAAAAAATTACAAATTAATCCGCCAAAAGAAGATGAAATTCGTGCTAAAACCGCAGCTGCCACTGATAAAAAAGTACTTTTAGAAAGTGGCGGCGAACAAATAATTGCTATCGGGAGTAGCAGCAATCTAACCGGATTTGTGTTTGCCCAAGGCGCTAAGTCTCCCTATGTGGTTAACTCTGGGGCATCGGCGACATGCACCGGAGATATTGTTATTACATCTACATTGGTTTTAGATAAATTAACTGATTTAAAAACTTCTGATGGAAGCTGCCGCATTTATACTTACGGAACAATATTAATTAATCGCGATTTAGGCGTTTCGGATAATGGAACTTTACAGCTTGCCGCTGGCCGCGCCGTCTTAGGGGGAATAAGCTTAGGTCGAGGGGATGCAATGCCGGATTCTGTTTACAATGAAATGTTAAATGTGCGAAGCCGAACCGAAGAATCGGGATTTTCTAGCTTGGTTATGACAAATTCCTCCGCATCAACAGATAAATATAAAGAATGGAATATTTTAGCCTACACACCTTTAGCCTTTTACCGTACCGAGGACGGAAAACATATCCACCCCGAGGCTGAGAATGAAATGAAAGCCGCCAGCGATTTATACTCTGACTCCGGAGCATCATTATGGCAGTATGTTGCTGGTTCGACGCGGCCGGCTCCAGGTTCAAAGTGTAGGTTTATGGGCTACAATAGAGACGATAATGCCACAAGCACTAGCTGCTACATTCGCGAATACCCACCGGTATTTAGTGGTCGAGCTGCAAGGAAAGTAACTTACATCCCAGGTAACTTTAATCATGTGCTGATTGCTACCCCGCTATTTCAAACAAAACTTGAGGGGACTATTACCGGAACTATTGTGGCAGGATTTGCACTGGGAATTTTGGGAGAATTTAAATTCGTAGTCGACCCACGAATGGCAACATTAAAATCCACAGATGTTTTACCTCTACTTGGACGCGAAATTGTAACAATCGAGAAATAGTCTTTTCTAGGGCATTTTTATCGAAGTTGCTGCACCGGAACAAATAATTCTGTTGTGGCAACGTACATAGAAATGTAAGAAACCGGAGCAAAAACAATCAGCCCTAATCCTAGCGGAATGCACGATAAGACGCCAACCGCAAATAAAGTCACGAACCACAAGGTTAACGGAACAAGGTTTTTAAAAGTGCAGTTTAGTGCGAGGCTTATAGCGCTTGGCACCGATTGATTGGCAAGAATAATTAAGCCTACCGCCAGCAGAAATGTACAAAATAGACATGCAGATACAAGCATCATAAAAATAAACGAGATAAAAAACGTAGCACCTTGAATTTGATTTAAGAAATATCTCGGATCGGCCTGTAGGTGTCTGAACCCCTCAGTATTTAAATTACTAAGTCCGAAATTAATGCCCACAACTAAAATTAAACAAGTAATGATAATCATTCACAGAATAAATAATAATGTCCAAATCGGAAGAAATTTATTCTTTAAAACATATATCACACCGCCCCAATCAAATAATTTCTGCGTATCTTGCACAAATGCAATTCTGAAAAAGCTGTAAGATAGCGGCGCAAGTAAAATAGCCGAAAAAATCCCTACGACTGGAATTAAATTAAAAATCATCTGAGTTAAAAACGTTAGAATAATCAACCCTATCCACTGCCCCGGATATTCTTTAAAAAGTCCCCACGCTCGACTGATCCAATGAAATCCTCGAAAAGATGGTACAGATTTTGATGCGAATTGGCTGGAAAGATGTTCTTGCTGCATAGGACCTCGTGACTAAAAATTATTGTTGCTCTAAGTATACCTGATCAAATATTTCTACTGAATTAAACTAGCGAACCAACACCTTGGCCGCGTCCCGACCAGGTCTCCATCGTACTTATTACAAACAAATTTATTAGATTGAATTTCTGAGTCTAGAGAATTGCTCGATTGGCCATAATAATTTATTCCTGGAATAAAATTTAAATCAAATTGCTTTGCACACACTGAGCCCGCAATATAAATATCCAGGCGACACTGCGCCGCCGGGTGTCGATGATTAGTAACACTAACTACATCGGGACTGGGAGTATCAATTTGAGGCGCCGGCGAGCGCTCGAGACTTGCCATCAGACTTGCGGCGCTTTTGCCAGCTTCAACACTTCTTGCACATATGGCCTGATCCACCGGGGTCTTCCAAGATAATTTACAAAGAGCTGCAATATCGGATCGCGCCTGGGCCAACGCAGATTTATTTTCTGACATCGAGTCTTTCCAAACGGCGCGTAGACAAGCATGCGTGGAAAAGTAATCAGACTGACCTTCGTCTGCCATATTGTCAGGACGGTTATAAAATGAATATCCAGCTAAATGATGGCCTAACTCGTGGCAGACAATTAATTGAAAGCCATCTGGTGTGATTTCAGGTCTACGTGCTAATCCTCCATACATGGCCACATTCCAAATTGTTACGCCGTTCACAAAGTATTTTGTGGCATACGCGTTAACTGTAGGGTTATCCCAGAATTTTTGTACCGTTAAAAAGGCGTTATGCTGAGCGATTAATGGAGCAAAGAATACTTCCGTTTTATTAATGATCGAAAAAAACTGCTCTTGCGAAACTGACGACTCGCCTCCAAAAAACGGAGCATCCGTATGCAGGTTGTTTTCTGGTAAGTATCTTTGAGTTAAATTTTCGGCCAAAAGTGCAGTTGAAATAAATGCAGGCAAAATTATAAAAAGGCGCAATAACACGCGTGATACTCCAAGAAGTTTTTTTAGCCGCAGAATTTTCGACGATCGAAAATTTCCAAGCAGAAAAATTTGATTGATTATTTATTAATCATTTCACAGAGATCGCTGGGAATGAAATAGGCTTGATTTGCCTAGTCTTAACAAGACAAGGGAAAAGCGCGAAAAAAGTTAGTGGGATTCACAATTTATCGGACTTCGAGGGTTTTATTTTTAGAGACAAAAATATTTGCGACAACATTACCGTTTGGAAATTTTTCTGGATTTTTTAGAATCCACTGCTTTTCCACAAAAGCCTTTAATGATGCTTGGCGCAAACGGATATTTTCGGAAGTATCATCCGATAGAAATTTTTCTAATAGGGGCGCCACCGTAAGATCTTTTTGTTCAATAAGAAGCTCGCACGCTGCAAAACGCACTCTTTCGTCGGAATCCAAAAGAAAATGTGCAATCCTATCGACTTCTTCTTGGGTTAACGAAAAATCAAGTAAATGACATAGAATATCGTAATTTTTGTCGATTTGATCTTCGTCAAAAGACGTATCAGAAAAGTTTAAAGCAAGAATAAGTGACTTTTTCACCATCGAATCAGTTCCGGCCGCTTTAAGTATTTTAATCGGCCAGGCAATACGGGCAGTGGTTTTTAGATGTTCCTCTGCAAAAGCCACCGCTCGTTCTTTAAAACGCGTGATTCCTGTCATGGCCAATTCTTTTTCTCGACTATCAAGAATTCCATGCTCCAATGAAAATTCAAAACGCTGCATAAGCGCAGGAATTGCGGCTTTTTCGTCGGGATGATCACCAAAATACTGCAGCGCAGCCCAGCGATCATCTTTGATAGCTTTGGCATTCTTTACAACTTTTGCCATGCGCTCGTCTTTTGAATCGCTACGCGTAACAAACATGTCTTTAATGTAGTCGAAAATATTCATCGCTTAGATTTTTACTGCCAAAGAAACCGCCAAATTGTAGGCATTTTGATTGGATTTATAATCAAATGCTTTACTTGAACCATTTCCTGACAACATACTATAGTCAAATTCTAAACCAAGTGCTTTTGCTGGGTCCAGATTGATAAAATATTTCGGGGACAGCATTATCGAAGTATAATTTTCCTCGTTAACTCCTCCTGTTCCGTCTCCAACTGGGGGCGCATATGATACAAAAAAATCAAACTCAGAACTGGAATTAATTGAAACTTTCGGCCCAAGGGTGAGGGTTAGATAATCTTTTCTTGAGTCTTCTTTATTATTTTTACCTTTGTCATAGTTCAGTTCTGACTTTCGAGACTGATTTAGAATCGCACTAATAGACATCGTTGAAGTGACTTCAACCGCACCCGACAATTCAATTTCTGATGCGTAAATCTGGTCAGGCCTATCGTCGGTAGACCGATCTGATTTCGTATAATAGGTCGCAGCAATATTAGTGTTTTCTGAAAAATGGTATCCAATTCCAAAATAAGGCCGGAAAAATGTGTTAGAGACCAAACTATAATCACTGTCTAAATCACCAGTTGTCTCGTAACTTCTAAACTTAGTAACTCCACCCAGGATAAACTCCAACTTTTCTGCCACCGGCCCGATCGAAATCTGACCTATGTAATTTTCAGCGCCTATTTTAGTCGTGTTAGTTTTAGACGGAGTGCCTCCAGAAGAGTCAAAATTAGTTTTAGAACCTCTTCTTTCAGAGGATAATCCTAATAAAAATTTAACGGGAGCCTGATGCAACGCATAGCCTGTAATAATACCCAATCCGTAGCCGTTTGTGTCTGTCTTAATTGAACCTGAAGAATTAGTCGGACTTTTCGAATTAAATTTAAAATTAGAAGATAACGACTCGAGAATTAAAGTAGGCTGAACTACCCACCCTTTTAAATCCCAGAGATCAAATGAGGTCGAAGTTCCTCCACCAACTGGAAAAACACTAACCTTTTCTTCTGCGACAACTTTAACTTCTGTATTTGCTGGTTCTACTGTGGTTTTTTCAACTGTCGTCACGGTCTCAACTTCTTTTTTAACTTCAACTGGCGCTGTAACTTTCACAGGTTTTTTAACGGCTTTGACCTTGACCGTCTTCTTTTTTGTGACTTTTGATTCCGCCGGTGCGACTTCAGGCGCCACATCTGGTTGTGCGTAAGCTAGCGAGGCGGATAATAAACTAGTAGTAACCAAAAACTTAAATTTCATGAAAAAAACATCCTTTTAGATTTAAAAATCTTTACAAGCGAGTATTCTAACTTAGTAAATTCAATTTAGTTACTTATATTTTGTTTAAATTATGGACCAACAATCAAAAATTATTCCGCTAATTCTGGCCGCCGGGCAAGGTAAAAGAATGCAAAGCCTGCTGCCTAAGGTGATGCACCAAGTTTGCGGCAAACCCATGCTCGAACATGTTTTAAATCTTTGTAAAAAACTAACTCTGGAATCTCCTGTGGTTTTGCTCAATCCAAGCCAAAAATCTATCGTGGAATATCTCGACAAAAACTTCCCACAAGTCGGAATTTGCCTGCAAAAAAACCCACGTGGTACAGCCGATGCAGTGTCATCGTTTGCGCCCTATTTTTTAAATTCACCGTTAATTTCATACTCTGACTGCGAACTTCTAAAAGGTTCACCGCAAACATGTGACTACGTTTTAATTCTTTATGGCGACGTTCCAGGAATCTCTTCAGACACTCTCGAAAAATTCCTGCGCTTTGCCCTATCTAAAAATTCCGACCTGTCCTTAATTGGGATGATAACCACTGATCCAAAAGGCTACGGTCGGATTGTTAAAAATCCACAGAATGAAATCTGCAAAATTGTTGAAGAGCGCGATTGCACGCCTTCAGAGCAAAAAATCAGCTTGTGCAATACCGGGGTTTTTTTCGTGCGCCTAAATATTTTATTTGAACTTCTTAAAGATATCTCACCCCAAAACTCGCAAAATGAATACTACCTAACGGATTGTGTCCCTATTGCTTTGCAAAAAAAATTAAAAGTTGATGTTTTTGAGACCTTAAATGACCAGGAGTTTTTAGGGGTAAACGACCCAGACCAGCTTCTACAAGTAGAAGCCATTATGAGGAGAACAATATGTGCGGAGTAGTAGGTTATATCGGCGACAAGAATTGCACGGAATTAATTTTTAACGGCTTAAAAAAACTTGAATACCGCGGCTATGATTCTGCTGGTATTGCAGTTTACGACGGCAAGTCTATTCACCTGGTCAAAGCCGAGGGAAAACTCCAGAATCTCGAGGGCAAACTTGCGCAACTCCCAAAAAGTGCTCATGTCGGTATAGGGCATACGCGCTGGGCAACGCATGGCCCGCCTACAATGGCGAATGCCCATCCTCATATGACAGAAGATGTGACAATCATCCACAATGGCATTATTGAAAATTATGCCGACTTAAAAAAAGACCTGCT
>JAYVPO010000106.1:0-27039 GCA_043757325.1 bacterium | reverse complement strand
GGGCCCGTCACAAAATAACTTATACTTCTTGCCGACAATTTCTATTCATCTTCACAATTTTTCTTGGTAAAAAAATCCTCATTTGTCGCGGACAAACTTTGGTATTTTTTGCCAAGAAAACTTTCAAATCTGAACACAACTTGTCGGCAAGAAGCACAACTTATTTTGTGACGGGCCCTAACCAAAAGTGAATGCAGATCTCGAAGTCCTTAGAAGTCTCTTCTCAGCTTGATTAAAAAATTGTTAGCGTAGTCGGTCGCGATAGGCTCGGGCTTTCGCCCGAGTTCCCGTTGAACCCTTGTACTTTCGCCCCGCTCTACGACTCCGACATAAACCACTGTCAGCTTGCCTTTAGTGCCGAAAATAGTACTGTCCACTTAACGACTAAGCCAGTGGACATATGCAATGGCCATTTCGAAGTTCAATAACGCGGCCTTATTACTCGCTGTGTACGCTTCGTTAGTGCAGTCACCTGATTTAATGCAACACTCGATTCAGACTGCTGGCTAGGCTTTACCGTGTGGTTAATCCCCACTGGGTTCATCTAAAAGGTTTCAAATTTGTAATTCCCTCTGCATTTTATTCTCCTTTTCCGAGCTTTCTCGGCGCACTAATCGTGGGCTTGGGGGACTTACGTTAAAATTTTTTACCGATCAGCATCCCTTTGACTATTAGCTCCTAAAAATGACTCAACTAATCGCCGACGTCCACGCCGATCGCCCACGGCCACGTGAACCCTAATGCTGCTTGTTTTTCACCTGGAAAAGTGAATTTATTTAAGTTAGAGCTTATGGCCGATAATCCCTTGCCCGTTTTTGTTGATACATTTTATCCGGTTAAAGTGTTCTTCCACTGAACCCAAATTAATTTTAAGGAAATATTTATGAGGTCGTTCGCAGGAATTTTCAGTGTTTTGGTATTCATGATATGCAGTTGTGGGAAAAATCCCACTTATCAGGCAAAGGAGGAAAAAGAGAATCAAAAGGTGACGGGAAAGAATGAAAATGAAGACGATCCGAAATGGCATATAATAAGTGTTGAACATATTTATAAGTATGGCGTCAACTTGAATACAAATACGGGAAAAGTCGCAGTAAACGTGATTAGTATTGGCGTAAATTTATCATCGAATGTTCATTTAGCTTACGAAGGTGCAGACAATCCAGCAGCAATTAAAAAGATAACACGTGGTCAGCAACTTGTTTTTTTCGAAGGAGTAGATTTGAATCGCAAGTTCAGTATCACTTTTGATGCCGATTTTACAAAGTCGGACGGCTCGAGTGATAAACCAACAGCGTATAAATTTGAAAATATCATTTCGGATCGAGAATCTTCTACGGCCTATTTTAAATGCATTATTTACTCAAATGGAAAACTGTTGTTTGAGAACAATAATGCGACACAATCAATTAATATTTTTAGAAATGGAACTTTACTTAAAACTTTTAATGACCAAGTTACCCGAGAAATGGATATCAGTCCCGCGACAAATTCGCAAGATGATGTTTATACTTGCGTTGCAACGATTGATGGAGTTGCAACTAGGGGTGTGTTTTCCGCAACCGTTGCAAAAGAATAGCGAAAACATTTTTTTCTCTCGTAATTGCAATTACAAACAGCAGAGTGGGATTTATCCCACTTTGCAAATCCTTGAATTACTTCATCACTTCCTGAGCCTATTATTTTTAAAAATCCAAACGCAAAATTCTGACAAAATTCAGTCATGGGCCCCCGCCGATTTTTAAGGCATACCAACTTTCTTTAATCTCCCGGGTAGCTTTGCAAAGAAACTAACGAAACATATCTAATTTACTTGCAGCACAAACATTTTCGAATGCGTGCTTTTAGTGTAAAATAAAGTTATGAGTAAAAAATTTATACTGATATTTCTTTTTACATGTTTACCCATTTATGCGGGTACAAAATCCGACCCGCGCTGTGAAGTTCTTCGAGGAATGCAAGATTGCTTGTCAATGATGTGCGCTATTGGAGATCGGCCTTGGTGATAATACCCCAAGGCTAGTATTCGCCGATTATCTTGACGAAAAAGGATTTCATGACCGAGCCGAATTTATAAGACTGCATATCGAATTTACAAAAATGACTCCGTCTGATCCAGATTATAAGGTGACGCGTAAAAGACTTATCGAATTGCTAATAGTGAATTTTAAAAAATGGGTATCGCGAGAGGCCCAAGCAGTAGTGCGAACACAAGAAAAAAGAGATGTTTATGAATACTTTTTTTCTGTTCTATTTTACGACAATCGATCATACTCAGATTTTAAATTAGCTTTAGATAGTTTTAAAAATGGGTTTTTAAGTAGTCTCGTGTTGAGCGAGCCAAACTTTTCTAACATTGAATTAATAGCAAAAGCAAATATACTACATCTAGACATGGCCGCTGTCGTCTCCCCAGCAACGTTGGCGACTTTAGCTGCAGAAAGTTCTGCTAAATTTATTCAAAAGCTTATTTTAAGTTATGAATCTTTAACAATTGATAGCGGTTTCACAGCTAAAACAATTCCTGCAATTGCAGCGAATGAAAACTTTAGCGGACTACTTGAGCTGGATGCAACTGAGTATTCAGATACATTAGAGACAACCCACATAAGCTTCTGGCCATTGTTATCAGAAGAGGCCTCCACAAAAGGACTCAAATCGATTCTGTGGTCCCATTTACAACCAATTGAAAAATTTACTGGTCTTCTTCCGCTTAGTAAACTGGCACTCAAAAATTTGACAAGTGTTATGGGCAGCGATAACGATGCTCGACAAATTTTGGGAAGCGGAATTTATAACGAATTAGAATCACTTTCAATTTCGCCGCAGCATTCTTCTCTGAGCATTTCCGGGATTACTAATGCAGGTTTGAGAGAAATTTTACTAAACGCACCTCGGTTGCTAAAATTAAAAGTAATTTCATCAGACTTGAATGATAACGTCGCAGAAGTTTTCGGCGGATTGGCTCATCCTCTCGTTGTGGAGGAAATAGAATTAATTTCTGATCAATTCACCGCGACTGTGGTTGAAAATTTATTACGAACCACAATGGATATGAGCCAGTTGACGACACTGACAATTGGTCCAACGCACTTTTATTCGTCGACTAGAAGAGCAGGACTTCACTATACTGGAACGCCTGGATTACTAAAATCCTGGAAAGAAAAAGTGCCCAACCGCAAGTTGATATTAGATACACATCAAATTTAAGATATTCCCCCGATCAGTATTTTCAATTTGCAAACCTTGATTAAATAAAGAAAATCCCTGCGCTTAAATTCATCATAAAAATTTGCCAATCCGCGTTTTGACCTTGAGCTAGCACCTCGTTATTTTTAGTACGCTGTAAAGTAAGTTTTGGCTAGGCAAACCAAGCACAAATTTAAGTGTGCGCGGAGTTGATTATGTCATAACGAGCACACCGAATCGATGGTTTAACATTATCATCAACTTTCTTAACAGTGTATTAGTGAAGAATGTTTGTAGCGCCACCGGTTAACTTTTTAACCGCAGATAAAAGGCATTCGGGGGTTACAGGCTTTGGAATATGCAAATCAAAACCAGCCTCCGTAACTTGCACAAAATCTTTTTCGCTAGCGTAGGCTGTCAACGCAGCAGCCATTGTGTGCACGGAATTTTTAGTGTCATATTCTCGTAACTGACGGATTAATTCGTAGCCGTCTTGCACCGGCATTCCAATGTCACTTAACAAAATATCGGGTCGAGATAGCTTAACTTTGCCAATTGCTTCCTTAACCGAACTCGCACTTTCCACATTAGCACCGTAGTGTTTTAAAATAACCGAAACAAGTTTTCTAGCATCGTCGTCGTCGTCAACCACCAAAAAATTCAAACCTCTAAAGCTTGTGGCATCGGCTGCCACGTCAGCAATTTTTATCATCGACTTTTCAGATTCCGGATCGTAGTGCTTGAATTTAACTTTAAATGTTGCCCCTTGATTTTCACCGGCACTTTCTGCGCTAACTGTTCCACCGTGTAAATCCACAAGTTGTTTTACGATTGCCAGTCCTAAACCAAGACCTCCAAAAGTTCGTGTTGTGCTGCTATCAGCTTGTCTAAAGTTCTCAAAAATATGCGGTAAAAATTTTGACGCAATTCCGATTCCGGTATCTTGCACCGCCAAGCATATCCCATCATCTTCATAAAGCCTGATCTCAACTCTCCCCGCTTCGGGTGTAAATTTTATCGCATTGGTCAAAAGATTTACGATGATTTGGCGAATGCGACTGGAATCTCCCATGGTGAGATCCGAAAGAATATCCGTAGGCAATTCATTGACTAAATTGAGATCGATATTTTTTGCGGCTATGGCAGGAACCAAACTTTGTACTACTGATTCAATCACCGAACACAAATGAATTTTTTCCAAGGTTAAAACCAACTTGCCAGAAATAATTCGCGATACATCGAGCAAATCGTCCACGAGATTGGCTAAAGATTTTCCGTTTCGGTAAATGATTTCTAATGCTTGTTTGCCTTCGCTTAAGTCTTTTATTTCTTGCGAAAGCAAAAGCTCACTCCAACCGATTACAGCACCCAGGGGAGTCCGCAATTCGTGAGATATTACGGCTAGAAATTCATCTTTGGTTTTATTTAAATGTCGCGCTTCCTCAGCCAATTCACGCAGTTTTTGCTCGTTTTTTTTCTGGTCGTCAATATCAGTACACGTTCCAATCCATCCAACAATTTTGCCGTCCAAGCCGAGTTCCGGATTGGCTCTCCAAAGATGCCAACGAAAAGTTTCATCGCTGGCTCTTTTGATGCGACACTCAAATTCAAAGTTAGTTCGAGTATCTAAGGCATGGTGCCAAGATTTTATAAAATTTTTGTGGTCATGTGTAAAAAATGTCTCACCTTGCAAATCCCAACTTTTGTAACTATCTGCATTTAAGCCGGTATACTGGGTCCAACGGCAATTAAAATAAGTGGGTGTCCCCAATTCGTCAGTTGTCCAAACGATATTTGGCACACTTTCTGCGAGCTCTTTATAACGCTTCTCATTTTTGTGTTTTAAATCTTGAATCTGATATTCGCGTTCTCTTTGATCGGCTTCACGCAGCAACTGTGCTTGTTCTTTTATCTGCTCTGCTTTTCTGAAAAGATCAACAAACACTGCGACTTTTGCTCTCACAATGTCTGGCTCAAGTGGTTTCGGCAGATAATCGACTGCCCCCACCCGGTAACCCTGATAAATAAACCTTTGATCTTTTGCCAGTGCGGTCAAAAAAATAATCGGTGTATGCCGCGAGGATTCTCGTTTCTGCAACAACTGCGCTAATTCAAAGCCGTCCATTTCTGGCATCATCACGTCAAGCAATATGACCGCAAAAGATTGTTTTAGAACGTAACGTAAAGCCTCATTAGCAGACGACGCTTGTACGATATCATAGGAATCATTTTTTAAGGACGCAGCCAGCGCGATTAAGTTTTCCTCATGATCATCCACAATGAGAATGCTTACCGGCTTTGCATCACTCATTGCAAAACTGCCTGCTCTTTTGTCAGCCACACGTGAATGAGAGATAGCAGGCGTTCTGGGTCCACCGGCTTCGTTATGTAATCGGATGCTCCTGCTTCTAGACATTTTTCGCGGTCACCTTTCATCGCTTTAGCCGTCAAAGATAAGATCGGTAAATTAGCAAAATGGGGCTGTTGTCGTATAAGTTTTGTGGCTTCAAGTCCATCCATCTCAGGCATCATCGTATCCATCAAAACCAAATCAAAATCTGAGTCGGAAAGTAACGTCGAAACCGCTATTTTACCATTTTCGGCATGAGCCACTTTCATTTTCTGGCCTTCTAACACGCTGGTAATTGCAAAAATATTTCGTATATCATCATCGACAACTAAAACACGGTACCCTGAAAAATCAAAACTATGCGGCGCTTTTGCAAACATCTCGATAACATTGTCATCCACAGCGCTACTGCTTTGGTAGATTCCTTTTGCCCCAGCATAAGATTGTGGCAGGTAAAGGGTAAATTTACTACCGACTCCAGGCGTACTTTCAACTTCGATATGGCCACCTAATAGTCGCGCGATTTCCCGACTAATTGTTAGACCCAAGCCGGTTCCGCCGTACTTTCTGCTGGTGGTTCCATCAGCCTGTTGAAAGGCCTCGAAAATAAGTTTCTGCTTTTCAATAGGAATCCCGATTCCGGTATCCTGAACCGAGAACGCAATCACGTCTTTTCCAGATGCTGCCGAGCCGCTAAAGGCAAAGTCTTTATCTGCCAACCGTACCGACATGGTGACATTTCCGCTCGAAGTAAATTTAAAGGCATTGGAAAGGAGATTTTTTAAAATTTGCTGCAAGCGGCTTGAATCGGTGTAAATTTTTCTCGGAACATTTTCTCCCATTTCAATTTTAAAATCGAGGTTCTTATGTTCTGCCACCGGCCTAAAACTTTGCTCTAAATAGTCTTGGACTTCATTAACATAAAATTCTTGTGGGTTGATTGGCATCTTACCAGCTTCAACTTTTGAAAGATCAAGAATTTCGTTAATCAATGCCAACAAATCACAGCCGGCAGAATAAACCGTATTAGCAAACTTCACTTGCTCTGGATTTAAATTCTGGTCTTTATTATCCGCGAGCATCTTTGACAGAATCAAAAGACTATTCAAAGGTGTTCGCAATTCATGCGACATGTTTGCAAGGAATTCGGACTTGTACTTGGAAATAAGTGACAACTGCTCGGCTTTTTCCTCAAGCGACTGACTTGCCAGTTCCACTTCTTGATTTTTTAATTCCAGAAGTTTTGCTTTTTCCTCGAGTTCTGTGGCTTGGGCTTCGAGTTCCACGTTGGAACGTTTTAGTTCCTGCAAAAGTTCTTCAGTACGCATACTCGAAGAAATCATGTTTAAAATAACACCGATACTGTCCATCAACTGATCAAGAAAATTTAACGAAATTGCACTAAACGGATGAAAAGATGCGAGCTCAATAACGGCTTTTAATTCCCCTTCAAAAAGCACCGGCAAAACAATAATATTTAACGGTGTCGCTTCACCTAAACTCGAACTAATCGCCACGTAGTCAGATGGCACACCGCGTAGTAGAATACTTTTCTTCTCAAATGCGCATTGGCCGATGAGACTTTCCTTTAAATGATATTTATTGGCGACATTTTTGCGTTCTGTGAACGCATAACTCGCAATGAGATTTAAACTCGGATCACCTTTCTCGGATTCAAGCATAAAAAACGTACCGTGTTGAGCATCAACAAGAGGTGTCAATTCCGACATAATTAATTGCGCCACGGCGGTTATAGACCGCTGCCCTTGCATCATCTCGGTAAACTTCGCAAGGTTGGTTTTTAACCAGTCCTGCTCGGTATTTTTTTGCGTGGTATCTTTTAAATTTCCAATCATCTGGTTGATGTTATCTTTAAGAGCTGCAACCTCGCCTTGAGCTTCAACCGTAATCGACCGCGTTAAGTCACCCTTTGTAACAGCAGTAGAAACTTCCGCAATGGCTCGCACTTGAGAAGTTAAGTTACCCGCAAGTTGGTTTACGTTATCGGTTAAGTCTTTCCACGTACCGGCAGCACCTGGCACCTTTGCCTGTCCGCCAAGTTTTCCTTCAATTCCCACTTCCCTAGCAACTGTGGTTACCTGGTCGGCAAAAGTTCTTAACGTATCGGTCATGGAGTTAATTGTTTCCGCAAGAGCTGCCACTTCGCCTTTAGCTTCAAGGACGAATTTCTGCGACAAATCTCCGTCAGCAACCGCCGTTACAACTTTGATAATACCGCGAACCTGAGTGGTTAAATTCGACGCCATAAAGTTCACGTTATCTGTTAAATCTTTCCACGCACCGGCTACACCTGGTACACGGGCCTGAGCACCAAGTTTTCCTTCGATTCCCACTTCGCGAGCAACCGTTGTCACCTGATCGGCGAACGTTCTAAGCGTGTCGATCATTGAGTTGATGGTTTCTGCAAGGGCTGCCACCTCACCTTTCGCCTCAATAACAAACTTCTGATTTAAATCTCCATTTGCAACCGCCGTCACAACCTTGACAATACCTCGCACCTGTTTGGTTAAATTACCTGCCATAAAGTTTACGTTATCTGTTAAATCTTTCCACGTTCCCGATACCCCTTTAACGTCTGCCTGGCCACCGAGTTTTCCTTCGGTACCCACTTCTTTTGCCACCCGTGTAATTTCTGCCGCAAAAGAATTCAGCTGGTCCACCATGACATTGATAGTATTTTTTAATTCAAAAATTTCGCCTTTTGCATCCACCGTGATCTTTTGTGACAAGTCACCGTTTGCCACCGCAGTTGTCACTTTTGCGATATTTCGCACCTGGGCTGTTAAGTTTCCTGCAAGACCGTTTACGTTATCAGTTAAGTCTTTCCACGTTCCAGAAACCCCTTTTACATCGGCCTGACCGCCAAGTTTTCCCTCGGTACCTACTTCCTTCGCCACCCGAGTTACCTCAGCCGCAAAAGAATTAAGCTGGTCCACCATGACGTTGATAGTGTTTTTTAATTCGAAGATCTCGCCTTTTGCATCCACTGTAATTTTCTGAGATAAGTCACCATTCGCAACCGCTGTGGTTACTTTTGCAATATTTCGCACCTGAGCTGTTAAGTTACCAGCAAGACCGTTTACATTATCAGTTAAATCTTTCCACGTTCCAGATACACCTTTAACATCAGCCTGGCCCCCAAGTTTTCCTTCGGTACCTACTTCCTTTGCTACCCGTGTAACCTCAGCCGCAAACGAATTCAGCTGGTCCACCATGACGTTGATGGTGTTTTTTAATTCTTGAATCTCACCGCGCGCATCCACAGTAATTTTTTGTGACAAGTCACCATTCGCAACCGCAGTGGTCACTTTTGCAATATTTCGCACTTGAGCTGTCAAGTTTCCGGCGAGACCGTTAACATTATCGGTTAAGTCTTTCCATGTTCCAGAAACTCCCTTTACGTCCGCCTGGCCGCCTAGGCGACCTTCTGTACCCACTTCTTTTGCCACCCGTGTTACTTCGTCCGCAAATGAAGAAAGCTGGTCCACCATGACGTTTATGGTATTTTTCAGTTCGTAAATTTCGCCTTTGGCATCCACCGTAATTTTCTGGGATAGGTCACCCTTAGCAACAGCAGTCGTCACCTTTGCAATGTTTCGCACCTGAGCTGTTAAGTTTCCTGCCAAGCCATTTACGTTATCGGTTAAATCTTTCCATGTTCCAGAAACACCTTTTACGTCGGCCTGACCACCGAGTTTTCCTTCGGTTCCCACTTCTTTAGCAACCCGAGTTACTTCTGCAGCAAAAGAATTTAGCTGATCCACCATGACGTTAATCGTGTTTTTTAATTCAAAAATTTCGCCTTTTGCATCCACCGTAATTTTCTGCGACAAGTCACCTTTTGCAACCGCCGTAGTCACTTTTGCAATGTTTCGTACCTGGGCGGTAAGATTGTTCGCAAGACCGTTTACGTTATCGGTTAAATCTTTCCATGTTCCAGAAACACCTTTAACGTCCGCCTGGCCGCCGAGTCGTCCTTCCGTACCTACTTCTTTTGCCACCCGTGTCACTTCCGCTGCAAATGACCTAAGCGTATCCACCATCGTGTTGATTGTATCTTTAAGTTCCAGTATCTCGCCTTTTGCATCCACCGTAATTTTCTGCGACAAGTCACCGTTAGCAACCGCCGTGGTTACTTTTGCGATGTTTCGCACCTGGGCTGTTAAGTTTCCGGCGAGACCATTTACATTATCCGTCAAGTCTTTCCACGTTCCAGATACACCTTTTACGTCCGCCTGACCGCCAAGTTTTCCCTCGGTTCCCACTTCCTTTGCTACCCTTGTTACCTCCGCCGCAAAAGAATTCAGCTGGTCCACCATGACGTTAATGGTATTTTTTAATTCTAGAATTTCGCCGCGCGCGTCCACCGTAATTTTCTGAGATAAGTCACCATTAGCAACCGCCGTAGTAACCTTCGCAATATTTCGCACCTGTGCTGTTAAGTTGTTTGCCAGACCGTTAACATTATCCGTTAAATCTTTCCACGTTCCCGAAACTCCTTTTACGTCCGCCTGTCCACCAAGACGACCTTCAGTACCTACTTCTTTTGCCACCCGCGTTACTTCGTCTGCAAAAGAAGAAAGCTGGTCCACCATGACGTTGATGGTATTTTTTAATTCGTATATTTCACCTTTGGCATCCACCGTAATTTTTTGTGATAAGTCACCTTTGGCCACAGCAGTGGTTACTTTTGCGATGTTACGGACCTGGTCGGTTAAGTTGCCGGCCAAGCTATTTACGTTATCTGTTAAATCGCGCCATACTCCGCTAGCTCCGCGCACATCCGCTTGACCTCCGAGTTTTCCTTCGGTACCTACTTCCTTTGCCACGCGGGTTACCTCTGAGGCAAAAGAATTGAGCTGGTCTACCATGGCGTTAACAGTTGTTCCAATCCGGAAAAATTCTCCTTTAACCTGACGTCCATCAATTTCCAAAGACATTTTTTGAGACAAGTCACCTTTTGCCACCGAAGTAATAACCCGCGCAACTTCATTGGTTGGTTGAACCAAATCGCCAATAAGTGAGTTCACCGAATCAATACTTGTGGCCCAGGCACCTTTTACAGTTCCGATCGAAGCTCTCTCGGTCATTTTACCTTCCTGACCGACGATGCGACTTACCCGCACAAATTCCTGAGCCATATTATCGTTTAATTCAATGATGTCATTTAAGACGTCGCTGATTTCGCTAATCATGCCTTCTTCCGTAACAGGAAGTCGCACAGAAAAATCCCCAGCTCGCATCGCTTTGACTACCTGCAAAACCTGGCGCAGTTGAATCTTGGCGTTTAAAGCAGCACTTGGTGGTTTGTTAAACTGAGCACCCGCTCTTCCCGGAGAAGAATCTGCGAGCAAAGAAGGATTATAATCGGTCGACTTTGGTTTGGAGCGACGGGGTGAACCTGTCAAATTATCCATGAGCAATTACCTTTCCCAATTTATTGAGAGGAGCTACATTCAATTGAGAACTAATGTTTAATGAATTACAATTAAAAAGACAAATAGTAATTTACTTAGACAAAAAAAAATCATTTTTTTGCTGTCGAGCTTTGTTGGTGTAATTTTTTATGTTAGTGAGGCCCCGCGCAGAAATTTCTGTTAGCGTTTTGCTAAATAATACTGCAATTTTTCTTGCGGGGTTGCTCCTGGAGCAGCATTGATCGCGGCTTGTAGCTGTTGGATTTTAGCTCCAGCTTGTACCGAAGTCGTGTCGTAACCGTTTGCGGCAGCGAAAGCGGTAACCGCAGTTGCAAGATTGCCTAAAATGGCGATAGCTTGTGCTGGCGTCAATGCCATAAGTTCAGCTTGACTCAATTGACCATCGCCATCGGTATCGAGTGCTTTTGCTTTTAATGCCATTGATGCGGTTAAAAAAATTCCAATTTTAAAAGTATCGGCAGTAATACGCGAGCCCGCAGGAATTTTTTGTATCAGAGAAATTGCATAATCTACATCAGAAATATTTTGTGTAGATGCCACTGGAAGCACCGGAAAAAAGCCGACCATTCCGGCTGGATTTGAAGAATCCGCTGCGGGCTGGGTTGCCGCCTTTTGCGCCAGAGTTAATGGATCTACACCCGCTCGTTGCGCATAAGCCATAGACAGCACCGAGAGATAAGTTATGTTAGAAGGATCATCAACCAAAGCGGCCTCAAGAATATCGATCGCCTTTTGGGGATTTTTCTTTTCGAGCTGAAGCGTTGCATCTTGGGCGGGTTCTTTTTTTTCTGCAGACGATAGCGGATTCTTTCCACAACTTGTGGCTGACAAAAAAATGGCAATAAAAAATATTTTGTTCATACTAAAACCCCAAAGTTAAACGTGCAAAAAATCTTTTATCCGGACGGATTCCCACACGATCATCCGTTTCTTCTGAGTACACACCGGCATCAAAACGAAGCAGATATAAATTTAGAAAAAAGCCCGCACTAGGAGCTCCTTGTGAAAGCCCTGAGGTAAATCCGATCCCATTAAACACATTTACCTCAAAACCAATATGAATTTTTTTGCGGTAGTTTGACGTGAGCGCACTTGTTGCATCCCAGTAATCACCAAGAAGTTTAAAGGACGAAAATTTTGTGCCTGGCCGTATGGCACAACCGAAGTTAACAGTCTGCTGCAATGTATCAAGGCTTGTTGCACTATCGTTGAGGGCTTTGAATTTTGTTTTGCCTAAGTTCATTATAGTAACGCCGCATGCAGGATTATTGCGCGCTTTTGGATTTTGCAAAATAAGTCCCACATCCATTCCGCCGCCTACACCCGCGCCAAGAACATCGCTTGAACGCATATTTTTTACTTTGTCGATATCTGTCATATTAACATCTAAATGAGCTTGGCCGCGCTGTAGGTATTTGAAAGTGGTTCCGACTAAAACTGTTTGATCAAAATAATCTTGAGCGAGAGAAAATGTCGCTCCATTGTTTTGAACAAAGTCAGCTTTAGCCGATTCCAGGGCCCCATATTGCGGAGCTTTATAAATTAAAATATCGGTTTGTGCGGAGCTTACGACTCCTAGGGCCGCCCGACGAAAAATCAACCCGGTGAAATTATATACGCCTGCATGTAATGGTGTGCCAATATTATCACGGGCAATATTTATATAATCATCGGAGCCTTGGGCATATTGAGCACGGGCTGCAATATCACGGATGGCTACGCTTCCTTCGAATGTTGGCGAAAGAAAAACAGCTTTTTTAAACAGCCCTTTGCCGAGAGCGATTCCGGCGGGATTGTAAAATATCGCGTCCTCATCGTCTGCGATTGCTAGCCCCGCATCGCCGCGGCCAAGAAAATAGGCACTGCGATAAATTCTTTGCATATCTTCAGCGTTGGCGACTTCGACGAAGTTACCAATTAGAATAGTAAGTAGGGTTTTGTGCCAAATCGATCTCATACCAAGTAAATCGGCAGAATCTTCCTAATCTTGAGCTAGATCGATAAATCGGCTTTGGTAAGAAATTTAAAAGTGGCTGACAAAGGCAAATAATTTGCAAATTACTCATAAATTCAACCTGTTGCAAATTATTTGCGCGCGCCTAGTGAGAAAGAAAACTCTCCACGGCGTGCTTTTTTAATTTATCGAGGCTTGCGATTTCCAATGTTTTTTCGTGAGTACTTTCTAAAAAGACCCCAGGTGCTTTTCCTTGTTCGAAAGCCTCTAGCCAGCGAGCTGCGCAAAGACACCATCTGTCACCGGCTTTTAGGCCGGGGAATTGAAATTGGGGGTGAGGAGTGCTCAAATCATTACCGCAGGCCTTTGAGAAGGCTAAAAATTCATCCGTCGCAAATATACAAACAGTATGGACGCCAAAATCTTCGGGTCCGGTTTGACAGTAACCATTGCGATAGAAACCGGTTATGGGCGCCAGGCAGCATTCGATTAGCTCCGTGCCGAGAACATTTTTAGCAGTACGCGAAGCATCTTTCAGCATTCTATAAATTCCTTAAAAATTAATGTATACCGCCTGTGCAGCGGGGCCCAAATACAAAATATTGTGGGCCCCGTAGGGCTGTTACAAAATATTGTGGGCCCCGCAGGGCTGTTACAAAATATTGTGGGCCCCGCAGGGCCCACTCTAAGATTTGGCCGTCTAAGGTGAATTTGTATAGAAAAGATTATGATTAGGATAAGACAGTACTTGAAGAACTAACAAAAAACAGGAAAGGAAATAGAAACGATGCAACGGCCAAACTTATTACCTCATTAAAAGATTCTAATCGAGACCAGAACCTGTCAATATTTATATCATACTCAGCTTTACTTAAAAATTTCCTAAGTTCAGTGAATATCTACGGTCTTTGATACGCCTCATGTTTTTTTTTGTCAATCATAAAAACATAATTAATTTTTTCAGAAAAGAATTCTATCAAAAATAAAAATCCAAATACGATCTTTACATATCATTTATAATAGATGAGCTTGAGGATTTTATTAAATTTTTATGTCGAGGGGTGGTCGTAAAAGATTTTCGCGAGTTTTAAAAGCCAACTCAGAAATCGTTCCCAAATCCGCCTGACGAATCGATTGAAGCAGTGTCGCCGTTCGATAAATTAATGCCATTACATCTCCCTCTCCAAAATACTCTGTCACAATTTCCGCTTGGAATTTCGACCAAGGTATTTTGGCTTGATTCCATTCCCGAATAATCCATCCAGCACGGGGGTTGAATTCTTTGTAAACTTTTCCGCCGCCGCGATTGTTAAAATCTCGGTCGTATAACTCTCCGAACAAATCTTCTGGGTAAAGATTCTTTAAATCTTCCACAACATTTTTTTCTTTAAATGGATACTGATAAGCATCTGAAGTCTTGGGTTCTTTAAAACCGACTAGACATAATGAGGCCATCAGCTCGAGATATTTATTAAAATTTTCTTCGTTAATGTCGTCTTGACTTATATGCTTTGCAACCAGCAGCCCACCCGCCTGAGGCAAAAATCGCGCGATCATTCCGAACGCGGTCAACTCGTCATTCCTTGATAAAGTACCGATGCTATGTAAATGCATGTGCATCAACGATAAATCACTCTGCCCACGAAATTCCACGTATGCGTGGCACTTTTTTTGATAAGGACAGTTCCAACATAAAGATTTTTTATCGTCGAGCCAAAATCTCGTAACTTCCGCCGCAGGTGATTCGCAAGGAATTTCTTTGACGTTTAACTTATTCATCACGTGGGCTTTTTGAATAAGACGCAAATCAAAATTTCTGTCTTGATGCTTTCTAAAACTTCGGCCGTAAAGATTTTCAATCGCACCAATACTCATTTTGCGACCAACCAGGCCGAGAAAAGTTGTTGGTTCTTGCTTTAATCGCGATGTGCACGGCTCACGTTTGACGCGGCCCATTTGAATAAAACTTGTTACGTTTGGCCACAAACTAAAACCCACCGCATCTTTGCCACGACGACCCGCTCGGCCAAGCATTTGCAAAACTTCCGACGGACTATATTCCACAGGCCCCAATTCTCCCGGCCGAATAAGATCCGTAATCATGGTCGACCGCACTGAGAAATTAATGCCGATACTCAGCCCCATAGTCGCCGTACAAAATCGCAACAAACCATGTTTCACCAAGGTTTCAATCGCTATCCTTGCAGGTGCGGGCAGCCCCGAGTGATGGTAACTCACGCCGTAACTTTGAATCAGCTGTCTAAGATCGTTTTTAATAAACGCCAGACACCCAATTTCGGCATGAAGTTTCGTTAGCTGCTCGCCAATTTCCACACGTTTTTGCGGATCAAAAGGCGGAAGTTTTCGTGCGATGGTACGTGCAAGATTTTCGCAGGATAGTCTTTTGCCCGCGTAAAGAATACTAGGACCGAGATTTAAATTTAGAACACTAGGCAAGCGCTGCGCCACTTCTTCAAAAGATAAAATACTTGGTCGATTATTTTTTTTGAAATCCTGAAAAAATTTCGGTGGTAGTAAATCCGCATGAATCCAATTTTTATCCACAAAAACCAAATCCGTTAACGGCACCGGACGCTCTAAAGTTTGGACCAGTACACATGGTCTGGAGCGTATTTTACCGATCCAATCGACAAAATCTTCAGGATTGCCAACCGACGCTGAAAGCAAAAGTAGCTGACAGGATTCGGGTGATAAAATAATGGCTTCTTCCCAGGCGGTGCCACGACTTTCATCTTGCAAAAAATGATATTCATCAAATATTGCTAATGTTCGCCCCAAATCGGGTTCGGTTCCAAGAAGTGAATTCCGGTAGCTTTCTAAAGTTGCGATGATAATCGGCGCGTTTAAGTTTTCTTTAATATCACCGGTGGAAATGCCGACGTTTTTTTCGCCAAACATCGTACGCATTTCGCGCACTTTATCGTTTGAAAGACTTTTTACGGGAGTGGTGTAAACAGCTCGAAAAGGTTTATGGATGTAATTTATATCGTGCAAAAACGTGTGAAAAAAGGCTTCGACCACCCGCGTCTTGCCCGCGGTCGTAGGGGCATCAACAACCACGTGTTGACCCGACAGCAGAGCATCCACCGCTTGCTTTTGCCAGGGGTCGAGATTTTCATTGGGAGGCGTATCGGCCCGGCCCGCAGCAAGAAGGCTCTGACGAACTTTTTCGCCTTCTGTAAGCCATTCTTGGATACGACGTTCGGTTTTTTTGGCTAAAGAATCTAAATCTAATTTCATTTAAGTTAAGTACAGAAGTTCGCGATACTTTGGTAGAGACCAAAGTTGATCATCAACTATAAGCTCTAGTTCATCGCTAACTTTTCTTACCTCAGTCATTAAAGGCACACCTTCTTCGGCAATTTTTGTGGCGATGCCAAACTCATCGTGTCCCTGATTGCAGTCTGCTATAAACTTCGCCAGTTTGTCGCGGCAAGTTAATAAATTCGTTGTGAGTTCCACCAGGTTTTTAAAATCTTTTTCTAGTGTTTGTGGAAGATTGCCATTTAACGTTTTAATATTTTCTAAAGTCTTTGCGGTTAGCAGAACTTGCGACTGTGCAGCTGGATACACACTACTAGAAATCATCTCGTGCAATGTCTCCAATTCGATCATCCGAATTTTTAAATAGCGCTCCAACGTGACGTTGTATCTTGCTTCAATTTCATCAGAATTGTGAATGCCAACTTGGGTTAAAAGTGCCTGTACTTTCGGATCTTTTAAAACTCGAATAGCTTGCGGCGTATTGCGTAAATTTGGTAAACCGCGTTTTTCTGCTTCCATATGCCACTCGTTAGAATAGCCATTGCCTTCAAAGCGAACGGATTTGGTTTCTGCCGCAACACCTTGGATAACTGCAAGAATATCTTCACTTTTAGGTGATCCCGACGGACTTTTTGCAATCAAGCGTTTATTCATTTGTGAAAGCGCATCGGCTACCGCTGTATTTAAATAAGTTAGCGACAAACTAATACTAGCTGAAGCTCCTACCGCACGAAATTCAAATTTGTTTCCGGTGAAAGCAAACGGAGATGTGCGATTTCGGTCCGTGTTGTCGCGCTTAATCACTGGGACTTTTGAGAGCTTTAAATTTATTTCTTTTACGCGTTCCGTTAGCTGTCCGGTTTTTCCTGCTTCCAAAGAATTTAAAACTTCATCTAAAGTTTCTCCCAGAAAAACACTAATAATAGCCGGTGGTGCTTCGTTTGCTCCCAGTCTAAAATCATTACCAGCCGATGCAATCGCCATACGTAACAGATTTGCATGATCACAAACTGCCTTTAAGGTGGCGGTTAGAAAATACAAAAATCGAATATTATCTAGTGGCTGATCTCCAGGTTCTAGTAAATTATGTCCGGCGTTATCCGCTAGGCTCCAGTTAACGTGTTTTCCCGAACCGTTGATTCCCGCGAATGGTTTTTCATGGAATAAAACGGCCAGTTTATGCCGGCGTCCGACAGATTTTAAAACTTCCATCACTACTTGATTGTGATCGGCTGCAACATTCGCGTTTTCAAAAATGGGCGCCAATTCCAACTGGCAAGGCGCGACTTCATTATGACGGGTTTTACAAGGCACACCGAGGCGATAGAGTTCGTGTTCGGCTTCCATCATAAAACTTAAGATTCGCGGCTTAATTGACCCAAAATAATGATCTTCAAGTTGCTGCCCGCGCGGTGGAGTGCGGCCAAGCAAGGTTCTCCCAGCTAATATTAAATCCGGGCGTAGGTTATAAAGAGCTTCGTCGACCACAAAATACTCTTGTTCGGGCCCGGCCGAAGTATTAACGAATTGCGCTTCACCGTAGCCAAGCAATCTCAATGCTTCGACAGAATTTTTGCTGACCGCGGCGATAGATTTTAACAAAGGTGTTTTGTTATCTAAAGCTTCGCCACTGTACGAAATAAATAACGACGGAATACAAAGCGTTGTTCCTGATTCGGTTTCCATTAAAAACATCGGCGACGAGGCATCCCAGGCCGTGTAACCGCGGGCTTCAAATGTGGAGCGCCTGCCGCCAGAAGGAAAACTCGATGCATCGGGCTCGGACTGAATAAGTTCTTTGCCAGTAAATTTTTCCACCGCCAAACCGCGACGGTCTAAACTAAAAAAAGCATCGTGTTTTTCGGCGGTAGTGCCTGTCTGTGGTTGGAACCAGTGACAATAGTGAGTGGCTCCGCGGCTGAGGGCCCATTCTTTTACCGCATTTGCGACTTTGTCAGCAACTTCAATAGCTAATGGAGCGTCCGATGTGGCATATTCGCGCAAAGTTAATATGTCTTTTTGGGCGAGGTTTTTTTCCATCATCTCAAAACTGAAAGTGTTGCAACCGAAGTATTCTGAAGTTTTAAGTTTAGTGTCATGTTCAAAAGCAAATTTCTTGGTAAAAGTCCTTGGGGAACGAGATCCGGCGAGGGCTGCGGCTTTAAAACGAGATGCGGCGCGAAAATAAGAGCTCATAAAGATCTCCTTATATGAGGAAAAGTTAAAGTTAACAGTTCGATCGTACCCCAGCCAAGTCTAGCTCTCATTAAGAATTTGTTTTATTGTTAAAGAAATTGCTTAGAACTCGTGGAAATTTTAGCCATTTTTTTTAGTCTTTAATTGCGACATCCTTATCTTGGGCGATGATCGCTTGAATGATAGCTGATATTGTTGAAAGCTCTGGATTGAAATCCTTTGTTGGATCAGTGAGATCATAAAGAGTACGCCGGCCAACTCCTGCAACCTTGGCAATATCTGATTTATTAACTGTTATAAGGTGGGAAGCTAAAACTTCCTGAAAAGATGCAAGATCTCC
Source organism: bacterium (assembly GCA_043757325.1). Classification (GTDB taxonomy): domain Bacteria; phylum Bdellovibrionota_B; class Oligoflexia; order Oligoflexales; family RGVZ01; genus JAYVPO01. The sequence continues at coordinate 8,266 of JAYVPO010000106.1, read as the reverse complement.
CGTTCGTATGCAGTCTAGCAGTGTCTCCACAACGAGCGATGGATTTTTAAGCTCTCTACTTGTGAATGCCTCGTGTTCCTTCAAATATTTCATTTCTGATTTTTTTAGCTTTTTTAATATCGCGATCTTGACCATTTTTATTTCCTCCTATTAGTGCAATGAATATCTCTTTACCCCACGAAAATGAATAAACACGAATTCCATTTATCCATCTGAGCTCAATCAGCCCATCAAACCTTTTATGATTTCCGAGATGTCCGCGCGACATTAAATCCAAACGAGCCGTTACGATTACAACTATTTTTGGGTTTTGAGACTCAAGCCATTCTTCGAATTCGCTAGTCTTAAATATTTTAAAGTCGCCCATCTTCTAATTGTGCGGTTTAGCGCACACAATGTCAAGGGTCTATGTGCCAATGGCCTTTTTTAATTAAAATTCGACTTTTCTAATTAATCGAGAAACCTCGAATGCAAAATCTTTTCCAAAGAAAATAGCTCATTGGTATCCAGAACGATATCTGCCCGGATCAAACGTTCTGCGTTTGAAATCTGACTTTCGATGATTTTCTGCGCTGCCTCAAGACTAATCCTATTGCGCTCTTGCAGGCGTTTCAATTGCTCTTCTGGAGAACAAGTCGTACACCAAACTTCTGCGAAATATTTATATAATCCGGTTTCAATTAACAAACTTGCCTCGAAAATAAAAAACTTTTTATCCGACCACTGAATTTTTCTTAATTCTTGTCCCAACAATTTTCTGATTTCTGGATGAATAATTTGTTCTAATTTTTTTCTTTTTTCGGCATCTGAAAAAATCACCGCCCCAAGTTTTGCCCGGTTGACATTACCCTTTTCGTCCATAAAACCGCTTCCAAAATCCAGGCAGAATTTTTTATAGCCATCCTGTCCTATCTCTAAAGCTTGTCTTGCAAATGTATCGGCATCAAATACGGGAATATTTTTCTCTGCGAAGAAATTTTTGATCGTCGACTTTCCGGTTGCAATCCCTCCAGTCAATCCAACGCCATATTTTTTACAAATCGCTGCCGTATCTGCTGCAAAAGGCAACTCACTCATAAATCCACCTTTACCCCAAGCATAAGCTCTCCACGCGGCGTAGCCCCAAGGCCGAATTGCATTAAATTTTCTTCCTTATTATCCACGCTCATCTGCACAGCAATATAATTTTTATTTTGCAAATGTTTTAGATCCAAAGAAAAACCCGAACGTCGGCGTTTTTTCTTTTTGACCGGCGGCGGTCCATCGGACATAAAAATAAAGGCATCCACAACTCCAATTAAATAGAATCCACCAAAAGCACCTAAACTCATCATCGCATTATTATTCGATGTTTTAATATAGTCTTGTAATTCCGTTTGACGGGCAGCTTTTTGGTTTTGATAATAGGTTTTTGTTGCAGGATCAGTCGACGAGACAATCTGATTGTCAAAATCCGCACTATCGGTGTCCAGCTGTTTTGTGGCCTGATCGGCAGCATCGGTATTTGCTTTCCAAAAGTACAGAGCCCCAACTTCTGCGCCAAGCAGCAGAGTGCCTTTTAAATAAGATTGGTTTTGAAATTGACCGGCGCCGAAAGGCAATATGGCTAAAAAAGGAGAACCGCGTGGACGAACTTTTTTCTTGGGTTCCAAGGAATTACCAGCTCCAGAATTATTTTGCTGGGGTGATGCATAATTATAATTTGCCGGGTTCTGTTGTGGAAGTGGTGGAATTGACGACCCCGTCATATTTGGGTCATATGGTTGCTGATAAGGCGGCTGATACGGCTGCTGGTACATTGATGGATACTGCTGCGGATACGGTTGCGGATACATTGGAGGCGGGGCCGTGTATACTGGCTGCTGATAAATTACCGGTGGCAACTGATATGGCAACGCCGGCTGGACCGCGTAACCTTGAGGCTGCGGCTGCATGACCGGAGGTGGCGGAAGCGATTGAAGCTGCGTCACAGTTGTGGGGGCTGCAACAGGCTGGGTCGGAAGCGGATCGGAAGCTTCTTTAAACATGTCATCTTGCACTGGTTTTTTTGCAACGGCAATCTGTCTTCCGACCTTTGGTTTGGCAGCTGAGTTCAGAATTGGAACCGCCGCAACTTTAGCTACTGGTTTTGCCTGGCGCTTTTCAAGATCCACGGTTAAATGATTGGCAGAACTTTTTTGAATTTTTGTTTTGATTATTTTTTTCTGATAACCCGGTGCTGAAACCTCCAGTAAAACCGCGCCGCCATCGACGTCAAGTTGAGACTGGGTTTGGCCCACCAAGATTCCACCGATCACAACACTTGCATTTTTTACATTTGAATCAATAAACAAAGTAGTAGGCTGTGCTTTTGCTTTTGCACCCGATCCACGAGTCATTCCTGATTTTACCGGTTGACTAGAGGCTTGCTTTCCAGAATCTTTTTCAAAAAAACCAATCACACCCGGATCTAAAACCTCATCATTTGAAATACTTACAGTGGGATTTAGCGCCCTAGCCTGGCTGAAACTTCCAGTAGCTTTGGCAGGAGACTTCAGTGACCATTGGGTCATACCTAAATACTTAAAAATTTCGGCCCGGGTTTTGGGATTTTTCGTAGTTTTTAAAGCCTCAGTCAGTGCCGATTCCGATTTTTTAAAATCACCTTGCTGATAGGCTCTTACGCCATCAGAAAAAGTCGCCGCAAAAATCTTGCTGGTAACAAACAGAATAGAAATAACCCAAAGCCTATTCATGGCATATCACCTTTGGGTTGAATGTCTTTATTTTCTTTCGTTGCATCTTTAAATATGGCATTGAAAGTCACTTGGGTATTTTGACCAGAAAGGTTAATAGTTCGCGCCTGTTTATCGCCGCGATATTCCACTGCAACGTCGTAGCTGCCTGAGTCGAGTGAAAATGTTTTTTGAGACGACGTTAGAGTTGCGCGTTCTTTTTTTCCGCCAGAAGAAACAGTAACTATTGCAGGAAATTTATTAGAGATCACCGTCAGACTAAATTTAATTTTAGTCGATTGAGTTAAGGTCACTTGCGGAATAACCAAATGCGCATGCGGTTTCAGAACAACTTCCACGGTTCGACTTTCATAACCTGCACGAATTAATTCAATTTTATGCGTTCCAATCGGCAGCTTAATCCAACCGCTTCCAAGTCCGCTGTCTATTGTGGTACCGAGTTTTTTGCCGCGCCAAAAAATTTCACTTGCTGGCTGCGACGAAATTCCAAAAAAAGCGTCCCCTTTTAATTCCACGGGTTTTTTCGTGGCCATAGTTGGCCTTTGGTCTGACTTCTGGTCCGACTTATCGTCGAGGATTTTGGGTTCTGGCTTTTTATCGACTTTTTTCGAATCGATTATCACTGGTTTATAATCACTCATTTTGGGTTTAACCACCGCGCTGCGGACTGGCTTTTCCGCAGGAACTTGAGCGCTAATTTTTTCTTCCACATCAGGATTTTCATGCTCCAAAGATTCTTTTGGTTTTAATTCTTTGACGCTATGTTCCTGCGGAATTTTTCTTTCGTGTTTTGCGTTCGAATGCAAATTTTTAATTTCGTTTTTTCGATCAGAGTAATTTTTAAAAATTTCAAAAATAATTCCTGCAAACACAATTAAGAAAACCACAAACGCGGCAAACCCAAAGACCGAAGAACGGTCAGAATGATAGGAATAAACTTCCACTCGGTTTTGGCGAATACGTTTTGGTACACGTGGAAATGAATAGCGCGGCTTCGGTGGTAGAGGAGCAACCTGACGCGGTGCTGGCAACTGTTGGTGTCCAATATTCACAATCACGGGCACAGGTAGTGGTTGCGCACGCATAGGAATTCGCGGCGCAATAGACGGCGCGCGGCGCACGGGGATGGGGACTGCAATTGGTGGAATCACGCGGTCACGCCTAATGCCGCGTTCGGCCATCTGCTCTGCAATTTGCACGGGATTTGGCGCTTTAATTTTCGAACGCCGAAATACTGCCTCGCGTTGGGCCAAAACCATAGTCATCGGATCAAGCCGCGCAGTCTTGGGAATTTGTGGGTGATTTAAAGCGTTTTCGTTGTGCCGTCTAACCGTGTCGGGAAGATTTCCTGGGCTGAAATTTGGAGTAAGAAACTTCTCCACATAAACTTCTGGATTTTTAAAGTAGCGTTGAAGTTCCACATGGCTTTCGTCAAAATTTTGCGCCATTAAAAAATTTTGGATAAATTTTTCCATCTCCAATGCCGACGATGGTCTTGCATCTGGATTGCGAGCAAGTCCCGAGCAGATAAGTTGGTTTAAAGTTTCACTTAGTCGTGGATTAAAAACCACCGGCGGGGTTAATTGGCCCTCCATAATTTTGACAATGACGTCATGTGTCGAGTGACCAATAAAAGGCAGGCGCCCGGTTACTAGTTCATAAAACAGCACACTTAACGAGTAAATATCACAGCGGTGATCGATATTTCGTCCGCGAATTTGTTCAGGCGACATGTAACTTGGAGAACCCATAAATGTTCCGGTTACGGTCACAGCCCCACGTTGCTGGATTTTTGCAATTCCAAAATCCATAAGTTTTAGAATGCCGTCGTAAGTGACCATGATATTTTCAGGTTTAATATCACGGTGTACGATGCCAAAAGAATGCGCGTGAGCAAGAGCTTTGCAACTTTCTCGAACTATACAAGCAGCAACGATTGGATGCAGAACTTTATTGGGTGATTTTGCTAGGACGTCAGCTAAATTAGCACCTTTTACAATTTCCGTGACAAACCAAAGCTTGCTTGATTCAGCTCCAGAAAAGTCGTAAATTTTTACGATATTAGGATGATCTAACCCAGAAATGGCTTGTGCCTCATGATTAAATCTTTGTCTTAATTCGGGATTATTTTCCATATGGGCATGAAGAATTTTAATTGCAACCGAGCGACCAAGCTTTTCATCTGTCGCCAGATAAACCGTCGCCATACCACCTTCGCCAAGTTTGCGTTGGGGTCGATATCTACCACCGATGAGTTCGCGCGAGTCCGTAAGATAACCTCATGAATTCAATAATAAAAAAACTTAAGTTCTCATATTGATTATCGGTTTGTAATATTAATTGGAAAAGAAAAATGCAGGAATAAATGCGGCAAAATAAATCACAGCATTGATTTGTTTCAGAAAAAACCTGAAATTTATTTATTTCTCAAGCCGACTTATTGCAGGACTTGTGGTTTGAATTTCTAAAGGTCGTCCAGCCATTAGTTCAACCAGCAGTTTGCCGCTACTATCTCGAAATTGAAATTTTGAAACCCCAGAAAGAATATAAAGATTAGGTTTAGAAAGTTCCATTTTTCCATGGGCCGTAAAAGTTCCAAGAAATTCTTCTAACTGACCATATTCGCCAAACAAGCGGTAAAGATCAAGCTTGACCGAATAAAGTTGGCTCGCTCGCAGTAGTTTTATGGGAGTTGTTTCGACTCGGTAATCGCCGAGGAAAAACTGATTTGGTTTGTTGATTTGCGCCAGTAAGCTATGCCGTTTCCCAATTTCTGGCACGGAGACAAACCCTTGCTCTCCGACAAGGCCCTTACTTGCAATGAGCTTAAATGGTGTAACCAAAAGAGGTATGCGAATTTTTATAACATCGTCATTTCGTACAACATCTAAGGTGGCTTGTTTATCATTAGGAAGTAGTAAATCGTGCGCATCACCCAGGTTTTTTTTCGTCAGAGACTGCGCAAGAATTTTTGGCGAAAAACCCGGCAAAATAATTGTTATAACAAATAAACTACCGATCATTGATCGTAGGACTAGCTTCACAGGTGATTCCTCCGTTATAGTCTAAGTATAATATAAATCGAGCAAACCCTTGAAAAAAAACCTTGTAACATTTTTGCAGACCCGAAAAAAACAGGTCATTTTGACAATAATCACCGGGATTTTCGCCGTTGGTTTTTTATTTGACTTGAGTTCTTTTATCCATGGCAAGCAGTACTTACAGAGCATTTATGCGGCTGCCGAAGGTTATCTAAAGCAGTTTGGCGTAACGCCTGAATCGCTGCGCGAAATCGAAATGTTTGCGCAAAAATCAGGGGAAATGTTTAAAGTTAAAAACGGTTCTAGTCATATATCTTATGAGCGCTTAAATCAGAAATTTTTTGTTGTTCAAGAATATTGGCACAAAGCGCAAACACCTTTTTTGACGTTTACAAATCTCGTGTTGGCAAAAGATTTTTTTGTTTTACCGCCAAAAAAAAACATTCATTTTTATCCCTTCGAAATGCTTGATGGTATAGAAACCACAGACCTGAATATCGGTGTGGTGATGGATTACATACGCGGTGAGAAAAAACTCGTTCTCACCAGTAAGCAGCAATCTTTGACCCAAGTCGCGCCCCATGGCTACGTCGATGAATTTTTTGTTTTACCTGGTGAAGAGAAAATTATATTTGCCGCATCCGGAAAGCATCACCTTCCCGGAGGTCTTTTTTTATGGGATTGGAAGGAAAATCGTATACAAAATTTAACTGAAATTTCAAGTCTTCAAGTGGTTCGTGGCAAGCAAAATTTTCAGGTAACCTTAGCTGGAATGACTTCCGAGATTGTGTATTTTTTTGCAAAAAACGACAACAGCTATATTTTCAATTGCTCAAATTTTCAAATTTACCAAATCAAAACCGGTAAAATTGGAAAGGATCCAGTGCACTGTCAAACAACCGCTTTTTACAAAACAAATCCTTTTTTTGCACGGTCTGATATTCAAAAACATTTTAGCGAAGATCGGTTAGATAAATTCTTGGAATGGTGGCAAGACAAATTAGCTCGCGTAGGTCACAACGATACTTCGACCCCTCATGCACTATGGATTTTAGCAAACCTGTATGCTCAACTTTCTGAAAATAAAACATTGCCGGCTGACCAAAAGAAAACTTTGGAGATATTTGCTAGAGAACTTCTCGGCCAAGTGAGCCGGATGCCTACTGCGCCAAACTATTTGCAAGAGTTGAGCCTTAGGTCGCTTCAGGCGGCCAAAATGAGCGCGGTTTTGCGTTTTCGATTTACAACGGCGGAAGTTTTGGGACAATAAGACGCAAGTTGTAAATTTTGGATGTAAAAAAATGCTCGACGAAAATGTTTTTATCAATATTCTGGCAGGTGGTAGCGGAACACGTTTTTGGCCAAAATCTCGCCACAAAAGTCCCAAGCAACTCTGTGCAATTGGCCACTCAAAAACTAGTATGCTGGAACAAACACTGGAGAGGATTTCGGAAATTGTGCCCGTCGAAAGGCGCCTAGTGGTGACCCATCACGAGCAGATGTTTGCCACCCAAAAAATCGCAGGGAAATTATGTGGGCATTTTCTCGCAGAACCCGAAGCCAAAAACACGGCTGCAGCGTTAGCCATGGCGGCTTTAGAAATCGAAAAATTGGCGCAAAACAAAAACGCGATTATGATTTCACTACACGCGGATGCCGTAATCACAGATCAAAAGGAATTTATAAAACAACTTACTCAGGCTGTAGAAATTGCAAAAAAAGGTTTTTTGACTTTGCTTGGCATAAAGCCCGAGTATCCCGAAACGGGCTACGGGTATATCGAGCAAGGCACACAGCTTAAAGATTTTGCAGGGTCTTTTAAGGTAGCTAGTTTTAAAGAAAAGCCAGATTTACCTACCGCAAAGAAATATTTCGAAAGCGGCCGTTATCTTTGGAACTCCGGTCTTTTTGTTTTTCCAGTAAATTTATTTTTAAACGAACTCAAAAAATTTCACCCAGAAATTGCAACTCCTTTGGAAGAATTAGGCGCTGGACAGAAATCTTACAGCGCTGTGGACTGGAAGCACGTAAGCGAGGTTTATGGAAAATTACCAAAAATCGCAATCGACAATGCGGTGCTCGAAAAAAGCAATTTCGTGGCGGTTTTGCCCTGTTCATTTGGCTGGAAAGATGTTGGCAGCTGGGATGTGCTTGGAGATGTTTTTGGCGTTGACGAGAACCTGAATTTCATCGCAAAAAGCGGAACGGGGCGGGTGTTAATGTTAGATTCTAATAATTCGGTAGTGGAATCCGACGGCCCGATGATTGCCGTTTTAGGAATCGACGACATGATTGTCGCCCATCATAAAGGTGCCGTTTTGGTGTGTCCAAAATCGCGGGCACAAGACGTCAAATTAGTGGTAGAGAAATTGAAGGAGTTGGAATTTCTCGATCTCCTGTAGGCTACAAAAACAGCGACTTATTTATTTTGTTATATTTATAAATTTATTTAAAATTTTTTTTTCCAACGATTTCTTCCTTTCGATAAAC
>JAYVPO010000105.1:0-27118 GCA_043757325.1 bacterium | reverse complement strand
GCCCACCTAAAAAACCTCTAACTACTAAAAGAGTTTGGGATAAATTTGCAGACCCGAATATCTAAGCTCGTCATTTTTTTAGTGTCTGAATTACAGTTGTAGTTAATTTTAAGTTGATTTAAAATGCTATAACATTTATACAAAACCCTCCTGTTTGATAGATCCTAAAAAACAGCCCTTAAAAGCTGCGAAAATAATTGAAAAACAACTCCAAAGGAGTTTTGTGAAACCGTCGATTTACTACATATTAGCGTACTTTATGGTTGCACTTACAACCCTATCAAGAGCTGTCGATGAGAAACCGCTCGGCAAAAACGAAGGACCTTTCGCTGAGACTTTCTTGACTTTTCATAGTCCGGAAATTTCTGCACCCATCGGCGAATTTCATCGCCAGAACGATTTTCATTACGTTTTCATAACCGGTTTAGGCGGCGATTATGTGCCTGGATATTACCGCTATTTGATAGCGCAACTAGAAAAAATGGGCATTTCCAAGCGAAATATTCACCTTATTAGCCCGTCTAGCAGACGCACTGTGGAGACCAACTTACCCTGGCTAAAAAAACAGCTAGACCAGGTTCCCGGCAAGCTTGTCGTTGTGGCCCACAGTAAAGGAGCGAACGAAATGTTTGCGTTGGCGGTGTCGCATTCGAAATTTATTGAAAACAAAGTCCAGAGCATGTACCTGCTTCAGGCGTCTTTTTTTGGTAGCCCAATTGGCGATGAACTTCTTGCAGAATTGACCCACGATCAATCTGTTTTTACGCGCCGCGAACAAAATCTGATCGCCCTCGATAAAATTCGCGGAAAGATTATGTACGGCTTTTTTTTCCGTCAAGGGTTGCGAAGCACGAGCTCGCGTATTTCTAAAGAGCTGAACTATCGCCTTCGCGACGCAAACCCTGAAGCAAAAGTTATCATTCAATCAAAAATATTTTTTATAACGTCAGAAACGGACGAAGGACTCGCAACGCGTATTTTAAACCAATATGGGCCAAACGATAGCATCAACCCACTTTACACGCAGATTGTACCCGGCTGGGGCACTCACTTGGCTCATTTGGATTCGGGTCATATTGGCTTTGTGTTGCCTGTGGGACGGGAAGTCGAGAAGCGCGCACTTATGAGCACCATTTTTACGCACGTTGAGGCTCAAGGCGATATCGGAAATAATTGCGCGCATCTATTCACTAGTTTGTCTCCTGGGTTTGATTAAATTTATTCTGTTGAATTTTGATTTAAACATTTCGGCATTTTAAATGTTTAACTCGTGTCGAAACATCTGCCTCGGCTCGCCATTATCCGTTCGACCATAATTGTGAAAATTTTCTCCAATTCAATTTGAACATGTTCACCTTCAATAATACCTAGGGCGCGGGCGATGGCTTCGATAGTCGCTAAACCTTCTGGTTTCGATTCTTTGCGAATTTTATACTGGGATTGCTCGCCTGGAAGAATTTTTACTGGGCGCATTTGTGCTAGGTGCTGATCACGTCGCCGCATCTTAAACGTCTGTCTCCAGTTGCCATCAGGCACCACTAGAGTCGCTGGAAGTAAAATACTTTTTACTAAATCAGGCGTTAAAACTTCCGCATCCTCAGATGGGTAAAGAAGAAGTTGTTCACCGTTAAGTACGTGCTCTGAAATATCATAAGGTTTTTCCAAATCTCCACGAACAATGCCCACACTATTAGGCAACGACAGCAAGGCCAGTCGTCCCGTATTCGCTGGTGCAATAAACTCTCTTTTACTACAAATTAAAATTATTTTTGTCGGCAAATAGATTGTTGGAATGAGGTCGCAAATACAGATCTCTAGTCGCATAAAACAGCGCTTACATCTTGCCCAGCTTTTTTTTCGAGCGCTCATTCAAAAACTTCCAAACTGCCTTTTGGGCTTCAATTAAAAATAATCCTTTAAGCAGGGCGCTAAGTTCCGCCGAGCCACATGGCAAGTATGACTAAATTGACCCCCAAGTCAATTTAAGCTAGACTAAAATGACTTAGAGGTCAATTTAGTCATATGCGCAAAATAACTTCATACATCGTCAAAGACCTCCGCAAGAAAATGGTTTTCTTGAGCGGTCCTCGACAATGCGGCAAAACAACTTTGGCTGAAGATTTAATTTCCGATCATCCCGGGTTGAAAGGCAGGTATTTTAATTGGGATGACGACGACGACCGCAATATTATTTTAAAAAAACTTTGGTCAGATCAAACTGAGCTTTTGGTGTTTGACGAATTACATAAATTCACACGCTGGAAAAACTGGATCAAAGGTTTATATGATAAGCAAAAAAAGATTCATCAATTTTTAATCACCGGCAGTGCACGACTGGATGTTTACAGACGTGGTGGTGACTCTCTGCTAGGGCGGTATCATTACTGGCGTTTGCATCCATTCACTCTTGATGAACATCCTGCAAAGATCTCCGACACTGAAGCATTTAATCGATTGATGACCGTAGGCGGGTTTCCAGAGCCATTTTTAGAGAACGATGCGGTTTACGCACGCAGATGGAGAAAAGATCGTTTAGAGCGTCTGATCAAACAAGACGTCCGAGACATGGAAGGCATCAAGGATCTGTCAAAGATTGAGTTATTACTGGACCTATTACGCCGCCGCGTAGGATCGCCAATTGTCATGGCAAATTTAGCTGAAGATTTGCAGGTAGCCTCGAAAACTGTAAAACATTGGATTGAAGCACTGGCTCGTTTGTACATCATATTTCTCGTAGAACCCTATTCAAAAAAAATATCTCGAACATTATCTAAGCAGCCTAAAATTTATTTTTATGACAACGGTGATGTTCTAGGAGATGAAGGCGCGAGATTTAAAAATCTAGTTGCAACGCATCTTCTAAAACACATTCAATTTTTGGAAGATAGTGAGGGTTTGAGTTATCGACTAAAACATTTACGCGACAAGGAAAAGCATGAAGTTGATTTTGTGATTACCTTGGATGATGAAGTAGATCAGCTTTTAGAAGCAAAGTGGGCGGACACAACTATTTCGGCCGGGCTAAAATATTTCTCCGAAAGACTTAAACCTAAAAAACCTTCGGTTCAACTTCTAGGCATCGAATCATTGCCTTACGAAAAAAACGGCATTCGAGTTGTGAGTGCTACTGGTTTTCTTAAAAATCATTTAGCACCACATCGTTAAATTGACGATAACTGCGTTGTTTGCGAGTTAAAGATGCTCATTTACGCAATTTTTTCTGGAGAATTCAGGTTGATCTTGCGTCAAGATGTATGCGAGCATTTACTTAGGATTGCTAAAAGTATTCGGATTTAAAAGTTATGGCGAGGTTCAAAATCAAAAAGCAAATCACTAGAAAAATCTTTTATGCCCTAGTTGCAATTTTTTTGAGTACATTCTTACAAAATAGTGTGGCATCTGCTGCCTGGTCATTAAACCTCGGTTTTCACAATCCACCGAATTCAACTTTTGGTGTCAATTTTCTTTATTTTGGAAGCCAATGGGGATTTGAAGCTGGGGTTGGATGGGTCGATGCGCGCTCAACTGACAATGGGAAGTCCGACACAACAAGCGTAGCTGCCACCGGCGATGTTAATGGAAAATATTTTTTTACTTCTGGTAGTGTTAGACCCTATTTACAAGGCGGTATTGGAGTTGGAATTGGCGCCGCGGCGGGTGATCGTGGCGGAGTCGGAGCGGGAGCTAGTGGCCTCTTTGCAGGCGCAGGACTACTTTTTGGAAGCCCTAAATTCTATGGGTATGGTTCCTACAATGTCACCCAAGGATCGGGGTTCGGTCAGGCAGGCATAGGTTTCGGCCTTTAATGTTTCTAGAAAACAGCAATCTGAACATCCAACGTTGAGCTGCCTTCGGGTTAGATAAATTTGAATAATAGCGACAACGCAAGTAGGTATTGAATCATAACCGTAGATTCAAAGTGTTTTTTAAAATATACTACGGCTTAGTTTGACGGCTCAAAACCGAAATATTATGAGGTTTTCATGTTACGTTTTTTTAATGTAGTTCTTTTTTTCATAATCGCAGCACTCATAAACCGTTGTGGTGGTAAGTCGACAACCGATTCGACCTCCAAACCTGCAAGTAGTTTTTCTTCGATTTATTCTAATTCTTTGCAGCCACAGTGTAATTCATGCCATTCGCCAGGTCATACAGTTTTTGACAATAGTAAAGTTTTGCTGGATTTTTCCACACTTGCTGCTGCCTACGCATCGATCAGTGCCAAAAATTCCACAAGTCCAAGTGCCGCAAGTTGTTCTGGAATTCCTTATGCGAAATCTAAAGATCCAGCTAACTCCTATCTAACGATTGTATTGGTCAAGAGTTACAATGTTACTGGAGCCGGCGGTAAAGGTAGCTGCGCACCATATAATGCTCACCTTTCGGCCAATCTTTTACAACAATCGGAAATCGATAACGTTGTTGCGTGGATCAACGAAGGTGCCCTAAATAACTAGTGATTTTTAAATCAACTAGTCAGTTTGAACCGAAACTCAATCGACTATTCCGTTTAGTGATCTAAGAACCGATTTTAATTGATCTATCGCCTTGTGATCTGCCAACAGAGGTTGATACTTTTCGTCAGAAAACCAGTTTTTCCAGTCATTTTTCAACAAAACACTCTGGCCGGGAGTCGTTATTTGCTTCAAATATAACGTATTCAGTAAATTTAATTTGATTTTTTGCAATTGCCAGACCGGTTGCTTTTTATCAAGTTTGTCATAAGCCATTGCGGAATTTTTTAGAAGTCGTTCCAACAGCACCGCCGAATCTTTCTCGGAGGTAATTATTGCGGGATTTTGAATCGCTGCAATGAGAATATTCAAAGTGGTTTTATAAATCTCAGCTCCCACAAGTGAGTCGATTTTTTTATAATGCTCATCGATAAATTTCAAAGAAGTCCCCAAACTTTGTGCAGCCTCGTTTGTTTTTGCTTGGTTTAGATAGAATTGATACAACTGCAATTCATTATTTAAAAACCAATTATTTAAAGTTAAATCGGATAGCGCGTAGGCCTCAGGATTTTTCTTTGCTTCCAAGATTAATTCTCCGCGTCGCATCTTGTCGATATCACCTCGGCCAATCTGGGCCATTAAGCCCACTGCACTTAATGCGTGTTTTACATATTTTACATGATTGGATTTATAACCTTCCTCGGCAGCTTGCATACTTTTTTGCAACGTTTCATAGGCTGCTTTTTTGTCAGATTTAAATTGAGAAAAACCATAATTTAGAAAAATCCGCGCACGATTTGCTGCATCTAGATTCTTAAATTTTGCATCCGCCGTTAGCTCTTGATAAGACGCCACCGCAAGATCCTGATGTCCTGCATAGACATTGTAAAAAGCAAATCGCTCAGTTGCCGCAAATTTCTCTGAGTCTGTGCTGGCTAAAATTAAAGCCTTTTGGATAGAATCCGCAGCTGCAGGCACATCGTTGGCAAAAAATAACGCTCTCGATTCGTACCAACGGTGAGCAAATTCTTCTTTAGAAAGACTAAATCCCAATTTCGTTCGGCTTGTAAAGGCGCTCGCTGCTAAGCCATAATTCTTTAAAAGAAACTCCGCGACCCCAAGATTTTCTAAAGCGGATGCTTCAATGTACGCATTTCCCCGTGACAAATCAAAAGCCAGATGTAGATTGTGGACTGCTTTTTGGGCCCACTCTTCATTGACCTGGTGATTGGCGCGACTTAGATTGGTTTTGGCAAGATAACAATATCCAGTTAACAAATAGGACACGGGCAAAAATAAATCTTCACTTTGCAACGATTCTAAAAGTTGGATGGGTTTATCATAAAAAGATGCTTCTTTTTGACCGTCGGCATCCAGAAGTATAAGCAAGGCTTCCACATATTTGCTATTGCTCCCGATAAACTGACGTTTTTTCATATTGTCATACGTAGAAGAAACCGCTGCGCGTTGGCCTGCGGCAATATCACTGGTAATAAAACCCGCGTGTGCCTCAAGATCATCGGTCATTTGGACGGCCAACAAGAACTCATCAGCAGCGTACTGCCATTTCTCGGCCCGTTGAAAATCATAGGCCCGGTCGTAGGCAAGTCGCGTGTATTGAGCCAGCGCAAAGCTAAATTCCGTGTCGTCCATCGGTGTGTAGCGGGCCCAGTTGGTAGCAATATAACCCATAAATAAAGCTTCATTATGGCGATAAAATTCTAAAATTGAACGGATAAAAATAGCTTTTCGCAAGGCATATTCATCTTTGTGAACATTCATCAACTGATCGAGTTCTTGATAAACTTTATTTTTGTTTTCGGGTGCGGGCGTTGTGATTAGCCGTAATGCAATGAAATCTGCCCGTAAAACTTCGTAAGCCGGTTCTTTTTTCGCCGTTGTTACAATGGGCGCTAGAAACAACTCCCAAAATTTTAGGCGCTGTTGTAAATCTAGCATTCTGCTTTCTATAATTGCGCAGAATTTCAAGGCATTATAGATTTTAGATTCATCGCTTAAATCTGGCGTCGAAATCAAAAACGCAAAAGCCGAACTTAGCTTTTCCAACGTCAAATCCTGGCTCAATTCAAAAAGCGAGAGCATGTAAAGATGTAAAGCAAAAGCGTCGTTTTTTATTGATTCGGGCTTGATTTCGCGAAATTTTTCCACAGCTTTTGGCTTCTGATTTAAAAACAGAAGAATCTGCGCCGAAATAACTTGGGCCAAAGGTTTGACTTCAGAATTTTTGGTTTTTGCAATTTGTGCAAGAATATTTTCATAAAAATTCTTGCTTGAGGTAGCAGTGTATTCAGCGACTTGAATATTCTGTTTACGTTTAGCAGTCAGCCAAAGTCGAATAAGATTCCACTCCTCTCGTTTACCTGGCGGATCTAGTTCGACAAGCTGCGCAAGATAAAACAACGCAGCGCTGGATTCATTTAAGTGCACATGGTTGGCAAAAATGCGTTTTGTTAAAATAATTTTCTCAGCCGTTGGAGCTTTGGCTCGAAGATGTTCCAAAACCATCAGCCGATCATGATAGACCCGTGCACTCCTGTGAGCTTGCCACAGGCGCGCTGCATCCCAGGTCAGCGGGATTGTGCCGGTCAGTGGCAGCGCATAAATATCAAGTGACCCACCCGCAGAGCAAGTCATGTAAAGATTTTCAGATGTTGCGTTAGCGTACGAGCAGTTTTGTGCTGCCGACGTCATTTGAGACACGGGGACTGGTACGGACGCGTTCAAAATATCAGCAACAGCCGCGCGCAGTATCACCCCGTTGTCGTTAGCATCAATAGTCTGGTCGTGATTCGTATCACTGATAAATTGTGTGAAATAAATGTATTTTCCATCGGCAGAAAATGTTGGAAAGCCAGACAACCCAGGCATATCGATTTTGACAGTGAATGTTTTTCCATCGCTCAGTCTTTTTAGGCGCAAATTGTCATCGTGAATAAATTCATCTACCGAATCAACCGAGGGAATTTCTGCATAAGCAAGCATAGTTCCAAGCGGATCCGAAGTCGGAGATGTGATTCGCCCCGTAAGAATCGGCCGGGAAGTATTCGCAGCTAAATCGAATTCCATCACAGAAATTGTTTCGGTTTCTATATTTTCGGCAAGAAATGCAATTTTATTTGAACCGATCCAAAAAGGACTCGAATGGCTCACTGATTTTTTTGCCAAGCATTTTTTTGCAGAGTTTATTTCCAGACTGCGGTAGCAGATTTCTCCAAGTGATTGATTTTTAAAAAGCGTATAAGCAACGTTTTTACCATCCGGACTAACCGCCGGATCTTTTGAGTCTGATGCAAAATTTAAGAACTGCTTCTCGGTTCCCTCGGACAAATTTAAGGTCATAATCTGCGGAGCCAGAGTTTCTGTCCGGGTGAAAATAAGCTGATGGCGACTTTCGATAACTTGGCCTTGATAATTATCAAATGGCCCGACGGTTAGTTTTTTTAAAGGTACAAACTGATTACGCTCCCTAGCCCGCTGCTGGACAGTAGTTTCGGCCTTCAAGTTTCCAGAAAAAAGCAGTCCCAGCAAGAATATCTTTGCAATCATTTTTTGACTGCCGTTTTGTCTTGGTGGGTGAATTCACCTTTAAGAACTTGAAAACTTGCTTGATTTTCAGGATCTTGCTTGTCCTTTGGAATCAAAGTAGCGGTTTTTTTTAGCGAACGCTTTAAAAGATCCGCCTCCAAGTCAGGCCATTCTCCGGCAGCCACTTCTTCCATAACTGTTGGTCGATCAACAAAAACAAACTTCGGCGCACAGGCAGGCAGAATAGCCACAAGACTCACCAAAAATAATTTCATTTTAAATTTATCTCCTTTAGTTTCGGAACGAATTCCGACGTCGCCGCCTGGACAAAACTTGTCAGCGGAATTTTGCGAATATCAATACGCGGCGTGACACCAAGCGCCGTAAACTCAAACAACATATTCATATAACCTTGGTCCATGGTCAAATTTAAACTGCGCGGTTGCGCTAATGCCAAGCTAGAACGTGCATTGACTAAATTAGGATCTTCGTACTTGGGATCAAGAGCATTGATCAAAGAAATAATCTGAGGACTGCCGATTTTAGTAAGATCAAAACGACCTTTTACAAGATACTTTAATGGGTCATACACAAAAAAAGCACGGCCATTAATAAGCTCAGGACTAACTTCCACAGCTGGCGATTTCGGAGAAGATTTAAGAGGCTGCAATAAACTTGGATTTATCTGTGTGAACCGAGTAAGAAATCCAATTTCAAAATCGTCTGGCAGAAGATTCACATAGTAACTCCCGGCGGACTGACCACCTAAAAGCGCCAAATAAAATCGCGAGGCAATCAACATATTTTGAGTAATATTGCCGGTAAAATGCAAGGGGCCCACTTTGTTATTAGCTAAAGATATGCTTTTGATTGTCAACTCCGGGTTTGAAAAAATAAGCGGATGCTGCTTTGCAAAATTCGCGCGTTCAAACGGGTTACGCTGCAATAAATAAACAAATGAAATCGACTTCGGCCCTGTGCGTACAAGCTCTTCTGAAAAAGGCACTTGCCCCCGGGCGTTTTGCATATCAATCTGTGCGTTTTTAAACGAGAACTGATTAAACTTCACATTCCCGTTAACCGAAATCTTTTTCATGTCGTCAACAAGAACCGTTAGCGGCAACTCAATGCTGCCGCTGGAAGTTATTCCTTGATAACCAGCTAAACTTTCAGGCCAGGAAATGCGGGCATCTGCAATCAAAGACATTTTTTGAGTGCGCCCCAGATCGGCCGTTACTTTAAATAATACCGCAAAAAGTTTGTCGTTTAAGGAAATAAATGTCTTGGCTGATGCTGTCTTTCCCGGTACAAATTCGACGCTTCCATTTGCGGTGATTGCGCCCAGAAGTTTTTTTAAATCTAATAACATAGTCCCAGTCCGCACCGGCGGAAAATCAACTGGATCGACTGCCAGTGTCCAAGTTGCGTTGGCTTTTTGCAGCTGATTTGCTGACCAGTGGATTTGACCTGATGCCTTTGAAACAAGCTTAATCAAGCCAGGTTTTTCACCTGCAGGGACTTTTTTTAAATTTTCTAGCGTTACGGGATCTATTTGGGCTTGGACAAGAATTTCAAGTGGCGTCGTAAAGGTTTTTGCCTGAAATGCAGCAATTTTTGGTGCTGATGTTTTTGCTGTAATATTGGCGATAACACGTTTGTCGATTTGCGCCTGCGCGCCGAAATCTAGCTGTTTATTGCTTCCGTCGAAATTGATTTTGTTTTCGAGCTGCACAGCGACTGGTTTCTTCAAAGATTCGTGCCACAGACCGTCGCTGCTATTTGTAGACTTTAAATAAAATCGCAGAGAAGATTCACTTAAAAACCACTTTACCGGATCTTCTGGTATGTCTTGCCACACATGGTCCGAAGCATGGTCGTACTCGAGACCGGCCAGAAAATTCAAAGAATTTTCCTTAAAAAGCCTCTTCAAATGAGACGTACTTTTAAAAACTTCCAAAAAAGAACTTTGCACCACATCTCGCAAATCAATTGTCCCTTTGAAATGTTTGTCGCGATCTATAATGGCTAAACTTACATCGAGTGGATTTTTCCCGTCCAGAAGCAGATGCGCTTTCGTGTCGACTTGTTTTAGATCATGTGAAATCGTAAGGTCATTATTCAGATTCACATTTAATGCCCGAGTTAAAAACTTAGCCTCGGTGATTTCTTGAAGTTTCGCTTCCAGATGCGACTTGGCTAAAACATCTGCCGCGCTGTCTAGCTCGAGCTTTTGACTCAATTCCATTGCTTTGATTTTCGTTTGAAGTTTTAACTTCGTGGCCTGCAGGTCAAAGTCTTTTAGGGAAAAGGAATGTTCAACGAAAGTTTGGTAGGAAAGCTCTTGGTCTTTTTCGTTGATTGTTGCTTTCAAATCTACATTCTGCACAAACTTTAGTGCCAATTGAATTGCTTTAAGCTTATCGATGAAGTTAATTGTCGTATTTTGTTTACTGTTTAAAACTCCGGCAATTTTTAATATATGTGGCTGCAAATGTATCTGAGATTGGATATTTAAATCTGCAATTTGTAGAGAGATTTTTTTCTCCTTGTCTAAAATGGCTGCATCCACAGTCAGATGGTCGATATTGAAGTGGTCTAGGTCAATGGTCACCGGTGGCTTTTCGATGACTTTTGCAAAAGCTTTCGGGTCGCTCTTCGTTTCGGCTTTTGGTGTTTGTGCTATTTTTTGCAGGTCGATTGTCGTGAGAATCGCCAAATTTTCGATATCTACGGCGCTGACAATCAATTGCCGATGCAGAAGCTGCCAGAGATTGTAGTGAAGTTCTAATTGATGAATTTTAAGGTTAACTGTTCCTGCATTTTGAATGGGTGCGGTAGCTTCAATATCCGAAAGTCGCAGTTGATGCATCAAGTTCAGGTGAATACTTCGCACTGAAAAATCAACACCCGCTGATTTTTTAATTTGGTCTTTTAATGAATTGACAAGTTTCTCAGCAATCTCGTCCTGATGAGAAAAGAGATAAATCCCTACTCCTCCGATAATTAAGAGCAGTCCGCCGAAAAATACTCCTAATCCAAGTAAAAATTTACGGAGAAAGTTGTGTTTAAAGCTATTAGTCATGAATAAGTCGTCAATCAGTTACACTGTAAGTTTAAAGTTCTACCTGCACAGTATAATATCTGATCGTTGATACTATCAATGGATAAGCGCTTCAATATTTGGGAAAGTTACAAAAAGTTAATGCAGAGAAATTTATCTTTCATTTGGAAATACAATTGTAAAAGCACTCCCCTCACCGACCGTACTTTTTAACAATATCCTACCATTCATTTCTTGGACTAAAGACGAAACCACAGATAATCCCAACCCCGTTCCTTCACCCGGTTGCTTAGTGGTAAAAAATGGATCAAAAATTCGTTTTTGAATTTCTTCGGGAATTCCGCTTCCGGTATCCGAAATCTCGATTTTAATTTCACCTGCACAATTTTCGGTTTTAATTATTAAATCTCCACCCTGTGGCATTGCATCAAGTGCATTTTTACAAAGATTTAAAAAAATCTGAACTAATCTATTTCTATCGGCCAGAATCAAATCATCTGCCGCATTCAGATCTCCATGGATGTTCCATTCTGCCTCGCGAAAACCCATCTTCACAAACGCCAATGCATCTTTCAAAGCATCGTGTACCTTTGTTTTTACCAATGTGACTTTTGTTTCCTGTGATCTAGCAAACTTCAGTAAATCGCTAACGATTACCTTGCAGCGCTGGGCAGCTTTTTCAATTTCAATCAAGTCAGAATAGTGTTTCGAGGTGGTTGCCATCTCTTTCAGAACCATCTGTGTAAATAGTATAATTCCGGCTAAAGGATTATTAATTTCATGGGCAAAACCGCCTGCAAGAGTTCCGATCGAAGCAAGTTTTTCCGATTGAATCAGCTTGGCCTGCAGCTCAATTTTTTCGGTTATATCCCTGTAAACATGCAGCACATATCGATTGTCTTTTTCGTCTGCATGATTTGATATGACAGAATAAGTTCTATTCTTGTTTTCAATCTCATAAGACACCACCGCGCTCTTAAATTCCTCTTTTAGGCGGCAACCCGTGCAAGGATTTTGTCTTTTTGCAAATACTTCATAGCATTTTCGACCTATTTGCTCCGAAAATTTTTTGGTTCCATTTTGCTCAAGGAAAGACCGATTGCAGCGCACGAGCTGAAAGTTTTCATCAATAACCGCAATCCCATCAGGTATGGAATCAACTGTTTTTAACCACGTGCGCTTAAGCTCTTCAACAAACTCGAGATTTTCGGTCAATGGGCGACACTCATCATTTCTGCATCGTTGATTTTTTTTAACTTTTCAAATAATTCATCATGCTCGTCTTTTCGCCTGACCGAATCCTTCCAATGCAAAGCGTGCATAAAAACCGCATCCATATGGTCGACTGGGATGACTTCGATCTTTTCGAGAATATTTTTTGGAATATCGTGAAGATCTTTTAAATTTTCTCGTGGAATAATAACCTTTAAAATCCCCCCGCGATGAGCGGCAATGATTTTTTCTTTAAGACCACCAATGGGTAATGCTTTTCCACGCAAAGTGATCTCTCCAGTCATGGCAACATTGCGGTCAACCGGGCGCTTGGTTAAAGCACTCATTAAAGCAGTCGCCATACATAAGCCCGCCGACGGCCCATCTTTTGGGATAGCCCCTTCAGGCACGTGAATATGAATGTCGATTTTTTCATAAAAATTTTCTTCGAGATTTAAAAAGTCGGCTCGCGAACGCACGTAACTCATGGCAGCTTGAGCGGATTCCTGCATGACTTCGCCAAGTTTGCCGGTTATGGTCAACTTTCCCTTACCCGGCAAAATCGCAACTTCTGTAACCAGCAAATCGCCTCCGACTTCAGTCCAAGCTAGTCCCGTGCATGTTCCAATTTCGTCGATTGCGTTTTGCAAACCAACTCGGAATTTTCTGGGGCCTAAATACTCCTGGACCGATTGTCCGGTTACAACTTCGGTTAAATCGCGTACCACACCATCGACCGACTGCGCACGCAGGTATTTTCTAGCAATTTTTCGGCAAATCGATCCAAGTTCTCTTTCCAAATTCCTGACGCCCGCTTCACGTGTGTAGTACTGAATAATTTCTCGAATGGATTCTGGTGTAAACGTTACATCGTGTTCGTGAAGGCCGTTCTCTTTTAATTCTTTGGCCACCAGAAACTGAGTTGAAATCGCAAGTTTTTCTTCTTCGGTGTAGCTGCTTAAAGTGATCACTTCCATGCGGTCTAAAAGTGGCTTTGGAATCGTGTGCAAGGAATTTGCGGTTGCGATAAACAAACATTTTGAAAGATCATAATCCATATCCAAATAATGATCGTTAAATGTGCTGTTTTGTTCAGGATCCAGCACCTCAAGCATTGCAGATGCAGGATCGCCGCGGTAATCAGAACTCATCTTGTCGACTTCGTCTAGCAGGATCACAGGATTATTTTTTCCCGCTTTTTTAACGGCTTGAATTAATTTTCCGGGCATCGATCCAATATAAGTTCTGCGGTGTCCTCTAATTTCACTTTCATCGCGCACGCCACCAAGTGATACGCGCACAAAAGCCCGGCCGGTGGATTCCGCAACACTTCGCGCCAGCGAGGTTTTGCCAACTCCTGGTGGTCCTGCCAAGCATAAAATAGGACCTTTTAATGAATCGGTTAAGGTTTGAACTGAGAGATATTCTAAAATGCGATCTTTAACTTTCTCGAGGCCATAATGATCGCGATTTAATACATTTTCTGAAAACACGATGTCATTTTTCTCGGGACTAAATTCACCCCAAGGCAAAGACAGTATCGTATCGATGTAATTTCTCACCACGGTTGCTTCTGCTGACATGGGAGACATCATTTTAAGTTTTTTAATTTCTTTGTTTACTTTTTCTTTAGCCTCAGGCGAAAGCAGTTTCTTTTTCAGAAGTTGTTCGAGCTCTGCAACTTCCGATTTGCCATCGTCCCGGTCGCCAAGTTCTTTCTGAATGGCAGCCATCTGCTCATTTAAATAATACTCTTTTTGCGTTTTTTCCATTTGACGCTTAACTCGCGCCCTAATTTTCTTCTCGACTCGCATAATTTCAATTTCGGCTTGAATAAATCCGTAAAGTTCTTCAAGACGTTTTTTGGGGTCGATTTCTTCGAGAATTTTTTGCTTGTCGGAAAGTTTTAGATTGGTCAAATGCGCTATTAACGAATCCGCTAGCTTTGATTCGTTTTCGATTTGAGCGATCGATAAAAGCATTTCCGGAGGAACGCGTTTATTGAGCCTAACGTAGTTATCAAAAGCCACTTTCAAAGTTCTAACCAGCGCTTCGTTTTCGCCCGGAGTACTTTGCACTTCCTCAAGGTCTTCAGCTTCCACAAAAAAGAATTCATCGGTTTGGATAAATTCTCTTATTCGGCCTCTGCGAAGACCTTCTACAAGCACTTTAACCGTACCATCTGGAAGTCTCAGCAGCTGGAGAATTGTTGAAATCGTTCCTATCCTAAAAATATCTTCGGGATTTGGATCATTAGTTTTGGCCTTGGTTTGGGCCGCAAGAAAAATTTCCTTACCGCGCGCCATTGCCTGTTCTAAAGCCTGAATAGACTTGTCTCGCCCTACAAAAAGCGGAACCACCGTCGTCGGGAAGACGAGGATATCCCGAAGAGGTAGAAGCGGGAGACGGAGAAGTGTCTTGGAGGATTTCACATCACTCATACTACTAACTTCCTTCCTTGAAAGCATATTGATTTTTGATTGGTCTTTTCTAATTATATCGCGAACCAAAAAAAAAATCCTAGAGGGATTCGAAAATCTCTAGGAATCTAAAGGAATAACAGACAAAAAACTTATTTTTTATCGTTCACGGCTTCGGCAGATTTGACACCGCTGATTGCTTTTTGCTCACTTTCGGTTCTAAAAACCAAAATTGGCTCGCCTTTTGCCAAAACTGTTTCTTCTGTAACCACAACTTCTTTTAATCCATCGCGACCAGGAAGATCGTACATAATTTCTAGCATGGCTTTTTCGAGAATAGCTCTTAAACCACGAGCTCCCGTTTTGCGGCGAATGGCCTCTTTCACGACCGCACGCATAGCACCGTCGGTAAATTTTAATTCTACGTTTTCATAAGCAAAAAGTTTTTTGAACTGTTTTGCGATGGCGTTTTTTGGCATCGTCAAAACATTCATCAGGGCTTTCTCGTCGAGTTGTTCTAACGAACAAACCATCGGCAGACGACCTAAAAATTCGGGAATCATACCGAATTTCATCAAGTCTTCAGTCATCACTTGTGAGAAAAGTTTATTCACGTCGCGTTCAGCTTTGGACTGAATATCTGCCCCAAAACCCAAGCTCGACACCTCAATCCGTGCAGCGATAATTTCTTCTAGGCCTGCAAAAGCACCGCCACAAATAAACAAAATCTGTGACGTATCAACTTGCAAAAATTCTTGCTGCGGGTGTTTTCTGCCCCCGCGTGGAGGCACATTGGCGACTGTTCCCTCAATGATTTTTAACAATGCCTGCTGCACACCTTCACCGGAAACATCGCGTGTAATAGATGTGTTTTCGCCCTTACGCGCAATCTTATCAATCTCATCCACGTAAGCGATTCCACGCTGCGCAAGCTCCACATCGTAGTCGGCATTTTGAAGTAAATTCAAAATAATATTTTCGACATCTTCTCCAACATAACCGGCTTCGGTTAAATTTGTTGCGTCAGAAATGGTAAACGGCACGTTAAGAATTTTTGCCAAAGTCTGCGCCAATAACGTTTTACCACTACCTGTTGGTCCCACCAAAAGAATATTCGACTTCTGCATTTCAACTTCATCAAGTCCTGAACCCAATTTAGCTTTAGCGTCAAGGCGCTTGTAGTGATTGTGTACTGCTACCGCCAGTGTCTTCTTAGCTTGATCTTGACCAATGATATATTCATCAAGAATTTTTCTAATATCACGAGGCGTAGGAATTTTGCCAGTTTGCGGTGTTAGGCCTTCTTCTTTGACCGATTCTTCCGCAATAATGTCGTTGCAAAGTGAAATACACTCGTCGCAAATATAAACCCCGGGTCCTGCGATAAGTTTTTTAACATCACGCTGGGATTTTCCACAAAAACTGCAGCTTAAATTTCCATCTTTTGTAGCCATACGATCACCTTACATTTAAAAACTTTTATAAATCAAAAGCTCGTTATTAAATCGAACACTTCCTCAATTCATTGTAACTCCAATGATACCTTTAGGAATCGGATTTTTTTGGCTCAACTGTAGGGAGTTTAAATATTTCATCAACGATACCGTATGCTTGCGCTTCTTCCGCGCTTAGGAAGTAATCCCGATCGATGTCGTCGTTAATCTGAGTGATCGATTTTCCTGTTAAATCGCCTAGAATCCTTGTCATCTTGGCCTTTAACTTGATGATTTCATTGGCATGAATATCGATATCTGTCGCCTGACCGGTGGCTCCACCTAGCGGCTGATGAATCATAATTCTAGAATTAGGAAGCGCAAATCGCTTGCCTTTTTCCCCGGCAGCTAATAGCCAAGCGCCCATCGAAGCACACTGACCTATACAATAGGTTCTCACATCGGGCCTGATCATTCGCATGGTGTCAAAAATGGCCAGCCCGGCTGTCACCGACCCACCAGGACTATTAATGTAAAAATGGATATCTTTATCGGGATCGGAACTTTCCAGAAAAAGCATCTGTGCGATGACAATATTCGCAATTTCGTCATACACCGGCGACCCGAGAAATATAATACGGTCCTTTAAAAGACGTGAATAAATGTCGTAACTTCTTTCTCCGCGATTTGTCTGTTCAACAACTATTGGAACAAGAGGCATTGCTTTTTTCCTTTATTAGAATAATCCAAAAACTTTTTTTATTTCGCGCACATCAAACCTATTATACACGTAAATCAACAAGCGAAATAGCTCGTGCTAAAAATATCTCATTTTCTCAATTTTTTTGTCACTACTAAAATCCACACTTTACATGATGTCCTTCACTCCACCTTTCTGCCTACCACTTGTTATCGGGTAATTGGTGCCCAGTTGAAGTTGGCAAACTTGTCCGATAGACGGTTATGGACTTACTTGCATCAGATTTGAAAATTTTTTTATCCGAACTATCTGTTCGCTCGTTTACTCCGTTAATTATATTTGCAAACTGCTTTATACTTGTATTTCTCCCATTAAAATCTTTTACATCGGCAAAATTATTTACTCAGCTCATGTATTTTGGATTTTGTTTAGGCTGCTGCAGTATTCAAGTTTTTGGATTTTATGCGGGATTTTTAAAGCGCGATCCTGGAATTTTATGCTGTGCCGTGTTGCTATTTTCAATTTTGCTAGCAACTTATGGCTGGCATAAGCGCACTCTAAAACCTGCCCCCAAGATTTCACAAAACCCAACAGCTCGTCAAACTTTACACGAATAAGGAAATTGCCATGTCTAAAAAACCGCGCAGCACACAAAAACCAGCAACCACAAGCTCGGAGCCCATTGTCATAAATGTTAGAGCAGGTCACATGCTTATGGTTCGCGTGTCAAAAGAAAAATTTAAAGTGCTCACTTTATTTCTGCTTTACATAGGTGTGTTTGGTTTTCTGATTTTAAATTATCAGCGCAGTGTTGGGCCGCATTATTGGCAGGGACTTGCGGGCATAATATGCGGTTTAGGATCTCTTGCAATATTCAAAAAGCCAAGTGAAACGTGGGAGTATACCGCATGGCAGTCACATGCTCAAAAACGCGAAAAATCAACTTACAATTGATTTTTCTAGTAGTTTGCTACGTACTAGCAATTGTTGGATGCGTTTCGTTAAATATTTCAGACGTAACGCTGACGCAAACAAGTTTTGAAAATATTACGCTGCATTTCGCCCCCAACAGCTCTATTTCAGCCAACTTTTACTATCCAGTCAAGCCCACATTAAACGGAAATTTTCCCGGTCTGGTTATGATTTCGCACGGAAATTTAAGCCAAAAAGAGGCACACACAAATCAATGCCTAGCAATCACACGGCGTGGAATGGCTTGCCTAGTGATGCAACTTCCTAACTTCAGGCAGTGGACGGACAACGGTATTATCATTTGGAAATTGTCTCAATTTATTTATAACGATCTGAATATTCTACCCGCAAAAATCGACAAAAATAAAATACTTTTAGCGGGTCACTCATTTGGCGGTTCGGCAGTCAGCATAGCCGCAAGTCTCGGTGCCCCAGTTTCAGGAATCATTCTTTTAGATCCTGCGCTCGTCAGTAAATCTCTGATTAAAAACTTGCGCCAAATTAGAAGTCCAGTGTTTCTTTTGGGCGCAGACCGAAGGATTTATTCCTCGCGTTACAGAAGGCTTTTTTACCCAAATTTAACTGGCGAATATGGTGAACTTTCGGTAGCAGGCTCAACCCATAATGATGCTCAAAATCCATCGTTATATTCCCTTGAAAGTTTAGGTTTTGATCCGTTCTCGCATGCAACCAAGCGCACAATATTTACCGATCTTCTAACTGACGCGGCTCAAAGTATTGTCGAAACTGGAAGCTTTGAAAGATTTGCGAAATCCTTGGAAAAAATAAAATCGGTAACTCTTGAGCGCTTTAAATTACATTAAATCGGATTCACTCGGCGCAAAAAGGTAGGAATTTGGACGCGATTTTGTTGTTTTGTTTTCTTTCTCCAGGCCGAGTACGGCTGACTTATAACAAATCCTTCAAGTTTCCAAATCAAACCTATGGGAACCTGTGTCCGACGCAAACCTGAGAGTGCCAATTCGTGCTGGGGGTAAAGCACCAGACAAAGTTTAATAAGGGTTTGGAGCAAGGAATGAGTTAATTCCGTCGCGTCGTTATTTTTTAAAGTTGCAGTTAAAATTTGCCACTGAATCCGCTCGTCTGCGGCCATTTCTGAAAAAATTCTTCCCAAGCGAAAACTTATTTTCTCGTTTATGGTCAATTTTTGACTTTTAGCAAAGTGACTAGAAATTTGCGTGTCGATGGCGCTTATTTTTTCAGAAAGAATACCAGCGTCATCGTCAAAAAAATAAAAGCCAAAAAAATCACGCAAAAGACAAAGCAAAATAATCCAATTATCTTCGACGCGACCGTGCACAAAAGTGGGAATTCCAACCTGATCAAAATATAGGGCTTCGTCTGGAATTTGATATCTTATGTACCCATCAATAAAATTCTGATTACTCGTTAGATGAGCAAACCCCTCGGCGTTTTTCTGCAGTTTTTTCAGCGAAAAACGTTGGCTTGTAAAATGACTTCCCGCAAATGCCAGCAGTTCTCCGAGATTTTTGTGGAGATGGAAAAACGCAATCACAAACTTTTTTTGATCAGGTTCAAGCCCCGCTGTACAAATATCAAATAGATATTTTTTGTGATCCCAGTACTGAAACTGTACCTGCCCTAGTTGCCTTTTTTCTCCTGAAATTTTCCACGCTTGCTGGTGCTCGGTTTTGAGTGCCTTTCGGCTTTCTAGAATTGTAAGACACCGCCACGCCAAATCGTCATCTTTTGCAGCACAACTTAATTCGTAAAGCTGTCCGAATTCTGAATTAGTAAGATGATAGTCGTTTGCTTTCTTTAAAAGTAAAGATACTTGGAGATCGAAGTTACTCTGCTCCACAGCAGATTTTTGAAATTGTTGAAGAACTTGCAATGGCACTGAAAAAGAACGGTCGAGATATTCACTAATATTCTGCAAGGTAGCAAATTCAATTCCTGCGGCCATGCGCAGGGCCGTTAAAGTTCGAATCCTGTCCCCATGCGTGAAATACTGCGCATGAGTCACATGGGTTACAGCTTGACGAAAAAGATCTTTCCACTTTCTGCAATTTTCATTTTGACTTTCAAAGTTCGAAAGCAAAGATTCCGCAAGCCATAAATCTTTATCGTTAACACCACATTGGCCAATGTATTTGTGCAGCAGCGCAATTCCACGCAGGTAGGAAAACATGGGGTTTTTGCGATCCATTTCTGACTCGGCATTTGCAATATCCAACCAAATTGCTAGATCAAGCTCCGGTGGAAAAAAAACATTTTGATTTTCAAAAAAGAAACTTAAAACATTTGGCAAAATATTGTAGCAATCAGCATGATTCGAAAGCACGCGACTCACTGATCGAAAACTATCGGGCTCTTTAGGAAAAAATACAGAAATTTGGGCTAGTATTTGGTTAAGGGTTGGTCGGTGCCGATCTTTTAGTCCGCCCAATCTTTTGGAAGTTAAAATGTAATGGTTTAAAAGGTGTGCGCGCTCGCGTTCGGTTTCGACTTTTTTTAATTCATCAGGATAAGTAGAGTAAGTTGTTTTGGTTTGATGCCGGGAAAAAAGCAGCATTAACTCCAATGCCAACTGATGTTCAAAACAATTTGCCGAAATTTGCGCAAAATACTCCCGAGCGTCTTCTTCGTAACCAATTTTTCCTGCAACTTGACCTGCAGCCAACAGAAACTGATCGCGATTCCAGCCCAGATGACGCACCGTATTGTTTTGAAACTTTTTCTGAAATTCCGTGTCGTAAAATTGTAGATACGAAAACGTAGCAACATCATCAGCCATGGACATCATTTTTTGAAAACAAAACAGCCGCTCATTGGTTGATAAAATTTGCTGATCCTGGTGAGCTAGTAAATTTGTTTCAATAATTTCCGGTAATTTTTTGCCGGCAACATAGCCTTCCAAAATTGCATCGCGCACAGTTGATGATAGGAAGAAGTAATACGCCTGATCACTACTCAGTGACTGAATGATTGGAGATTGTAGCACATCCATCAGGCCAGCCATCAGTCCTTTTGCTCTAGCTGTTTCGATAATAAAAGCATAATCCTCTTTTGTTTGAGCGGTTTTAATCAGCAAATTTAATTCGTGGCGAATCGCCTGCCAGTCTGCTCCTGCTTCAACTAAAAACCTAATCCGAGAGTTTTGCAGTGAGGGAGAAATTTTCGTTTTTTCAGGAACTTTTTCGCCGGTTGAAATGACTTCCACCAACGATCCTGACGTTACGGGCTGAATAAGTTCCTGCTTGGTTTGGTTCGATAAGAACCCAAGCCGCATAAGGCGTGATTTCTGTAAATAATCTTTGGAATCCATAATAGGAATTTTACAGGATTTTTGCGGATAGATACAGTCTGACTAGATTTTAGTGGTATTCACTGGCATTAATGCCGTATTTTTCTAATTTTCTCAAAAGAGTAACCTTGGTCATTTCGGTATGTTCAGCTGTTTGGTTGATTTTTCCTTTAAAGGCAGTCAGTGCCTTTATGATAAAGTCTTTTTCGAATTTTTCTTTCAAAGCTGGAAAATTCAAACTCGCACCTGCCGTTTTATTGATTAACGATTGCAAATTTTCTTCTGCCACAGCACCGCTAATTATTCGCTCCTGTCCAATCACTGTTTGAATATGTTCAGGAAGTGAGGCGAGACGAATCGTATCGGAACTTTCTAAAATAAAACTGCGCTCTATAACATTTTCTAATTCACGGATATTTCCTGGCCAGAGATGTTTTTTCATAGCTTTAAGTGCTAACGGATCGACTCCGGCCACGGTTCGCTGGTGGATGTTATTGAGTTTTTTAATCAGATGCTTAATCAGCGCGTCAATATCTTCTACGCGCTCACGAAGTGCCGGCAAACAAATCGGTAAAATATTAAGTCGATAAAAAAGGTCTTCGCGAAACGTTTCGCGTTCGATCATTTTTTCAAGCGGTCGGTTAGTGGCGGCAATAACGCGAACATCAATCGGCGAATCCACGGTAGATCCCACAGGAGATAAAATCCGTTCTTGCAAAACTCGCAGTAATTTAACCTGCATATGGACCGACATATCGCCGATTTCATCCAAAAAAATCGTTCCGCCATCGGCTAGCTGAAATTTGCCAAGCTTTTTTTTGTCGGCTCCTGTAAATGCTCCGCGTTCAAAACCAAATAGCTCACTTTCCAAAAGATGATCTGGAATTGCTGCACAATTGACCGCAACAAAACTGTTTTTGCGACGGACCGAATTAAAATGCAGGGCGCGTGCTACAAGCTCTTTTCCCGTTCCGCTTTCGCCACGAATCAAAACCGACGTGTCGACTTTTGCAAGTTTATGAATCATATGGAAAATTTTAAGTAGACTGCGCGACTCACCAATCATGGCACGGTTATCGTCAAATAATAACTGCGGTGCAGAAAAAGCCGCTGCTTCAACCAATGACGAAGACTCTTGTGCGGCTTCGAGTAGCTGTTTAAGACAAATGGACTCGATGGGTTTTTGGATATAGTCAAAGGCTCCTAGTTTGACCGCTGCAACCGCGTCCTTAATATCACTAAAAGCCGTGGCGATTAGACAACAAATTGCGGGATTGATGTCTTTAATGCGACCCAATACTTCAATGCCACTCAAGCGGGGCATATTAACATCGATTATGGCCGCTCCAAACCCTGGGTTCTGCTCTACCAATGCGATAGCTTGCTCTCCGTCGACAGCTTCCACAATGACGTGGCCACTGGGTTCGAGCAACGCGCGCAGCGTCATTCGCAATATGGCATCATCATCTACTATTAAAATTCTCATATTATGGCCCGTAAGTTCGAAAATGTAGAGATTTTGTAAACATTGTGGCTCAATTTGTCAAATAATTTATAGATTTTATTAAAAATAAACATGCATTTTTAAAAACTAGGCACATCGACTTTTGTTTTAACTTTTATACTTTTTTCGATAAATTCGATAATTTTCACTGCAATATCAAGCCCAGTAGCGCGCTCAATACCTTGTAAGCCTGGCGACGAATTGACTTCTAGCACGAGCGGACCACGCTTTGATCTTAAAATATCAACTCCCGCAACTTTTAGGCCGTGCACACGAGCAGCGCCAAGTGCGGCACCACGTTCTTCTTCAGTCAAATCAATGGGAGAACTCTTGCCGCCGCGATGAATATTGGCACGAAATTCCCCGGTTTTTGCTTTGCGAATCATAGCGGCCACAACTTCGTCACCGACTACAAAACACCGAATATCTTCACCTTTCGATTCCGCTATAAACTCTTGAACCAAAATATTTGCACTCAATCCCCGAAAAGCTTCGATCATCGATTTTGCGGAATTTATGGTTTCAGCAAGCACAACTCCTATGCCTTGAGTGCCTTCAATCAGTTTAATTATCACAGGAGGCCCGCCCACCATTTTGATTAAGCCATCGGTATCTTTTGTGGAATGCGCAAATCCGGTTCCGGGCAGTCCAATTCCTTCGGCGGCAAGAATCTGCATACTTCGAAGCTTGTCTCGGGAACGAGAAATAGCCTGTGAGCCATTGGTGGAAAATGTCCCGAGAAGTTCAAACTGCCGTACGATGGCAGTCCCATAAAGCGTGTACGAAGCCCCTACTCGCGGTACGATGGCATCAAAATGGCCGAGGGGCACACCTTGGTACATGACTACGGGATTTTCTATTGTGACATTGATGTAACATCGCGAGTAGTCGATAACTCGAACCTCGTGACCTCGCAGCTCTGCGGCTTCCACTAGACGTTTTGTGGAATAAAGGGTGTGGTCTTGAGACAAAATTGCAATTTTCAAAATGAAGACTAACCTTAGTGTTGCTTAAGCTTCAAAAGATTATGCGAATTTTCTTCTACAATGCAAGCAGAACGAGCGAATTTTTGTAAAAATCTTCGGGGACGACTTTTGTGTGAGAATTTTTTTCACAAGCCAAGACAGGGAAGTCAGCTCGGAAAAAAAACTTTGAATGTTTTCCCAGGCTTCATCGTCATAAAAAACACCCGTATCATCCTGGGTAATTTTCAAGAATATCAACTTTTTTTCAGCAAATAATAGGCCTGAAAACACCAGACGCGCTTTTGAACTTGGAAAAAAAATCACCTGCTCTGCACTTACTCTACTACGACCAAGCTCGGACAGAAATCGACAGAAGGAACACGAGTCGTCAAAAATCAGAAAATGGGGCACCCTAACATGAGCTTTCAAATTCATAATCTTTAGTCTAACGCAAAAAATCCTCGATGTACTAATTTCGCACAGAAAGATTTTTATTTTTGGCGCTTTACGGAAAAAATATATTTGTGCTAAAAGTGAGGTTCTTGTTTTTTCCTCTTCATTGCTCGCGTGGTGGAACAGGTAGACACACAGGACTTAAAATCCTGTGGGGCGAAAGTCCCGTGCCAGTTCGATTCTGGCCGCGAGCACCACCACTTGTTTCTTTTCATTTTATACGGCGTTGGACCGCGCCTCGCGCCTCGGTCATTTATCAGTGCATAAACTCCTCGCCGCTCGCTTGTCCGCCTTGTCTAAAATGAAAATAAACGGCGTGGACTTTCGTCGGTATTGAGAGGAGAGGAGAGAGGGAGAGGACAGGAGAAGAGAAGAAGAAAAGGAGCGGAGTGGAGTAGTGAGTTATACGG
Organism: bacterium; assembly: GCA_043757325.1. Taxonomy (GTDB): domain Bacteria; phylum Bdellovibrionota_B; class Oligoflexia; order Oligoflexales; family RGVZ01; genus JAYVPO01. Next base: position 2,699 of record JAYVPO010000105.1, on the reverse strand, counting down.
GAACGCGAACAGCGAGGGAAAAAAGTAGGACCAGCGCTTCGCTTTTTCAAAGTTACTTGAATAAAATAAAGGTCACTGGCTTTTTTATAAAATGCGATTGGAAATTTTTGGATGAATCTTTTTCTCAGAGCGGCTCGCGAGGCCCGGATGGCCGAGCGCGCAGGGAGTTTTTGGCAGGGACTGAAAAAAAAACGACTGGCGCTATGAGAAAAAGATTCACCCAAAAATTTCCAATCGTATTTTATAAAAAAGCCACTGACCTTTCTTTTATTCGACTGACTTTGAGAAAACGAAGCGCGGGACTGGAGTTTTCAGAGCTTTTGGGGAGTTTTTCCAGTCAAATCTATGATCGTAGCGATTAATTCGCCAACGTTCAAAGGCTTAGTCAAGTGCCCAGTGAACCCAGAAGCTTTGGTTTTTAGTCGTTCTTCGACCATAGCATGAGCGGTGAGCGCAATAACGGGGCGTGTGTAACCTCGGGAAATTAGTGCTTCCATCGCCTGATGTCCGTCCATGAAGGGCATTTGGATGTCCATCAGCACAATGTCGAAGTAATTTGCCGAGGTATTTTCAAGAGCTTCAACGCCGTTACCAGCAAGGATTACGGATGCGCCTGAATTTTGCAAAATGTGCCGCACCAGGAATTGATTGTCCTCCGAATCATCGACTACGAGGATTTTTAAACCCGCAAGCGGAAAAGAGACCTCCGACATCAGTGAATCTTTTGGATTGCCTCTCAAATTCAGATGTCTAGAAGATATAACGGACACTTTTTTTGCAAGTAGATTGATCTGGAATGTACAGCCTACCCCAATATCGCTTTCGAGTAGTTTGACCGTGCCTCCGAGAGCCTCCGATAGACGTTTGGAAAGTACAAGCCCTAAACCAGTTCCCCCAAACTGCCGTGTTGTCGTGTTGTCAGCTTGCGTGAACGGTTGAAATAACCGGATCCTTTGCTCCGGTGTTAACCCGCGTCCAGTATCTTTTACGGTAATCAAAAGCTGAATAACTGAGTTTTCAAGTGGTTTGGAATCTACTGCTATTCGCACCTCGCCGCGATCAGTGAATTTCACCGCATTGCCAACAATATTAAATAAAATTTGCCTTATTCGCGAAGGATCCGAGAGGATTTTTACCGGGACGCTATTGTCAAATGCAAACGACAAGGCAACCCCTTTTCGCTGAGTCACCGCTTTAAACAAATCGACAACTTCACTCAACAATTCAATGACGGAAAATTCAATTTCTTCCACTTCCAATTTTCCTGCCTCGACTTTGGCTAAGTCAAGAATATCATCAATAATTCGAGTCAATGCGTTCCCGTTGCGTTTTATGGTGTCGAGATATTGATCACGTTTATCGGCAGATAATTCACGGTCTTTCAGAAGTTCACCGAAACCTAAAATAGCGCCCAAGGGTGTCCTAATTTCATGGCTCATATTGGCCAGAAACGCACTTTTAGTTTTGCTCGCCGCCTCGGCAGCTTCCTTTGCCACAACTAAGTTATTTTTGGTTTCTTCAAGAGACTGACGTAAAATTTTGAGGTCGTTAATATCGGTACAAGTACCCATCCATCTTATAATTTCTCCGGCATCGTTAAAAATTGGCAATGCTCTTCCAAGGGTCCAGCGATAATTACCAGAGTGGTGCTTTAACCGATATTCCGTTTCATAAGGCTCACCGGTTTTGAGACTTTGTCGCCATCGCACTTGAGATGTCGGCATATCATCAGGGTGAAACATTTCGCACCAACCTTCGCCGTCAGTTGTTCCCTCAGCAACTCCCGTAAACTCGTACCAGCGTTTATTATAAAAATCATGATACCCGTCAGGAAGAGTGGACCAGACCATATGAGGAATAGCGTTAATCATTTCTCGAAATTTTGCTTCGCTAGCTCGAAGGCGCATTTCATACAGTTTACTTTCGGTAATATCTTCCGCAATTCCCGTTGAACGATAAGCAATGCCATTTGCATCCTTCAAAGGATAAACGGTGTCTTTAATGTAACGAATGGAGCCGTCTTCAAATAAAAGCCGATATTCACAACTTGATTCTATACCCTGGTCCTGCAAGCTTCGGAAATTTTCGAGAATATATTTATCGTCAGGATGAACACGTTCGAGAAAAGAATTTGGGTTTGCAATAAGTGATGCTACAGATTTTTTCCAAATGCGCTCGTAAGATGGACTAATGTACGCAATCGCGTGTGGTAGCAATTCAGCAATATGAACAACTTGATCATTTAAACTATCAGCTAATTGCTTAAATCTTTCTTCACTTTTTTTGAGATTTTCACGCACCGAAAGCTGCTCTGTAACGTCGTAAGTCACAACCAAAACGCCCGTAACGTTTTTGCGGTCGTCCAAAATAGCCTGATACGAACAATTTAGACATAACTCCTTAGTTGATCCGTCGTTCTGTAAAATCTATATGGGCTTGTCTGCGCTGGTATAGGGTTCTCCAGTGCGATAAACGGAGTCAAGAATTTCTAGAAATCCCTGCCCCTTAATTTCAGGGAGGACTTCGACCAGCGATTTTCCAATTACGTCTCGATGTTTCCCGAAAATTGTTTGCATATACGTAGAGTTAGCCAGGACAAAAGTAACATCTCAATAACCTCCGGTTGACACTTGATTTTATTTTTGATGTAAGTCACAGTGATTGTTAATGCAATCACAGAAATTTCAAATTCCACAAAT
>JAYVPO010000104.1:0-2011 GCA_043757325.1 bacterium | reverse complement strand
CACACATCATAGTGAGAAGCTTTCGCTTCCTTAAGCACTCTTTCGTAGGCGACCTGGCAATACTCTGGATTGTTGTCAATTAGCACGCAGTCACGCTGCACGCTAAGCGCCGCTATTGCTGTGGTTCCACTGCCGGCGAATGGATCGATCACCAAACCGCCTGGGCGAGACAACATTTTAATAAAAAAAACTGGCAAATCGACAGGAAACGCCGCCGGGTGTCCTTTGTTCTTTGTTACGGGAGAAAACGTTAAAACATTTGTCGGTAACACCGTATCTTTTCCGACCCAGCGTGAGAGATCGCGTCCGAAACCACTATCATTTTCGGAGTTGTGTCTTTTTTTATCCCCCTCCCCTAAATTTTCCAACCTAGTTTTTGCCCATTTCCCGATTGGTATCCGAACAGCATCCTGATTCATATATGGGCGTTTGGACTTCGCGAGATGAAAACAATATTCCCACCCATCCCTAAGACGGGTCGGCCAATATCCAGGCATTGGGTTTGGTTTTTGCCAAATGTAATCTTCAATGCAATTCCACCCAAGGCCTACTAGTCGGTCTATGGTTTTCCAAACATAACGGTGTCTCACCCCATTCATCACCTTGTCCTTGATGTTGATGACAAGGCTTCCGTCTTCTTTTAGGCTGTTCCAGAATACCTCGTGAAATTGGACGAACCACTCATCATACTTATCGGGATGAATACTATCGTAATGGTTTCTACGAGAATCAGCGTAAGGTGGCGAGGTAACGATTAGATCAGCACAGTGCGAAAAGTCCTTCAACTTTGACCTGCTATCGGCTGCCAATATTAAACATACGCGTTTAGGATTCTTAAGCGGATTAACCATTTTTTTCTCCTGTTATAAACCGCAGAAATGCCGTCGCATTAATTGTTTCGTCATCATTAACCAGCCCAAGTTTGGAAAGTTGTTCTTTCAATAGGAAGGCGCACTCTGCACGATTCTGGAGCGTCCGAAAAGGAAGATAATCAGCGACGCGGCCGTATGCTAGCCCATAGACATCAATGGGACTTCGCCCACTTACGAAAGGGAACAAGAATCCCGGGCCCCAATACTCGCAGTTATTGGAATATGGCTGACCATGTTTATTGCCCTTAACTTTTCGATCTTCCTCATAATTCAATACCCGTCCGTTTGACGGAGTAGCTATGCCGAATACGCATAGATACGGCCGGTTGAGATTTTTGTCATTCTTGGCCAAATTTTCTAATTTAGCAATAGCGCCGCTGACATCTTGCCCGCCCACTGTGTCTCCCGATTTCTTCACTGACATGTATAGACGCAAACCTTTTTCAAATCCGGGCGTCTCGATTTCGGCGATCAAATCGCTTTCGTCGTAACCCCCAATGAACGAACTTGGCCAACGATTTTTGAGCAATTCCAATAGAAGCTGTTGGTAAAAAATCCCAATGCTCATACGATGTCGTTGCATTTCGTGGCTTACGGCATCAAGTTCAAAGATCTGCTCCGCCTTTAACTGGCCGACAAAATAAGAACTCAGAATGGGATCGCTGCGTTTTTTGAGGTGGTCAACACATCGTTTAACGAGTTGGTGAGGTGATTCATAATCTTTTTTTAGATTGCCCTTCTTGTCCTTCAAACATAGCTCAAACGCCTTGTCTATCGCATCATTTAACGTAGAGTCGGGAAATGGCATTGTCGGCCGCGGAAAGAGAGTAGTTTTCGCTCGGTTTTTCTCGTCTCGTGGGTATTCTTGTATTTTTGAAAGCTTAGCTGCCATTGATGCATTTAGATCAGGAGAAAGTAACCAAGTCGGATTGTAAACAAAATTCTGATAGTGAAGAGATACCAATAGAAAATTAACCAATTGCCAATCGGCATCGTAACTTTCGGATTAGGGTTTTAATCTCAGAAGTGAAACAAGAAATGGGGTGTACAATTTTTCAATTCTCGATGTTCCGAACTATGCCCAACCGCCTAGCCCAAGAAACCAGCCCTTACCTCCAGCAACACGCCGACAATCCGGT
>JAYVPO010000103.1:0-2012 GCA_043757325.1 bacterium | reverse complement strand
TTTTCAGGATCTTCTTGTTTATATTTTCGTTCGTTTTTCTCGAAGGATTGTTACGCATCGGCGAGGCCGGTTTTCATTACTTTCAAAAACCTACGTCGACTGCAAAAACCGACCAAGGCTCGGGCCGCCCTACGATTCTGTGCATTGGTGAATCAACAACCGCCTGGGGGCTTAACAACGCTTACCCCGCCTATCTACAAAATAAAATCGACGCCTATTCCAGAAAAGGTAAATACCTAGTTATCAACGCCGGCATCACAGGCACAGACACCGAAGAAATTTTAAAAAACTTGGATAAAAATATTCAAACTTATCAGCCGCAAGTTGTCATTTCGATGATGGGAATAAACGATTGGTGGAGTCTTAAAGTGAAGAATGGTTTTTATGATCACTTTAAAATTTATAAGTTTTTTAAACTGCTGGCCGCAAATGTTAAATACTGGACAGCTTCTCCTTCACAGGCGGTGATTTTAAAACAGAAAAAAAATGCTGTGATCGACGGAGATCCGGTCCTAATTCTGAACCGGCCGCAAATCCAAATCGCAATTAATTCCGGATTGCTTAGTTATAATGAAAATAGATATTTTGACGCGATCACAGATTTTACATCCGTTGAAAAAAATCCTAACTTGCCCCGCGGCTTTAATTACTGGATGGGGCGCGCTTACTTTGCCGTGGGCAAAAAAAAGCAAGCTCTGCGGTATTTTAAATTATATGAAAGTTTAGAAAAAAATAATGAGGGCTACTTAAATATCGCTCAGTATTTTTTGGACAACAGCGGTCAATTTGACAAAGAAAATCTGTCGGAGGCTAAGCGCTACTTAGACTTAGCTTACCAAAAAGACCCTGCGCGCGGCGATATTTTAACGTTGATGGGCATATGGCAACTGAAAAACAAGTCCCCCGAAAACGCAAAGATCTACTTTGCAAAAGCCGCGCAATCAAAGGACCCCGGCGCCTTAACTTTGCTCTTGCTAGGTCGCGCTTTTGTTGAAGAAGGTCACTTAGAAAAGGCGATCGAAACTTTTAATGCCGGTCTTGATGACGAAACCGAAACCGGCGTGTTGCTTTGGGGAGATTTTTTAGAAGCGCTAGTAAAAAATAAAGAATTTGAAGAAGCTAAAAAATATTATCTATTAGGGTTGCAACGCTACCCCGATCATAAAATGTTTCTGAGTCGAATCACACGAATCCGTATTCCTAATTTTCAGACCGAACCCTGGGATAGAATGACCGCGGTTGATCGGGTTAAAAACTTTCTTTCGTTTGGGCCGACCAGAGAAAACTATCAGAGATTTTCCGAAGTTCTTCAAGCCAGAGACATTAAACATGTAGCTATGCAATATCCTGTGCGGGATTCCACCGAGCTACGTGATCTGCTGAAAGGCTATCCTCATACTATTATAATTGATAATCGGGATAATTTTGTTCGTGAGCTCAAAACACATACTTACGAAGAACTTTTTGTTGATCGGTTTGCAAGTGACTTCGGGCATTTAACACCGCGCGGAGCCGAACTTGTCGCTGAAGCTGTGTTTGAAGCTCTTAAGAATGAGCAGGTTCTCACGCCACCCCTCAGCGACCACTAGAGCCAGCAAGCTTCCGGTTTGGCCCGGTAACCTTGAAGGTAGCGCTGATGAATGCTCCAGTATTTTTTTTTATTGAATAGAATTCGAACATGGCGAAGATCGATAAGAAATCTTTCGGCCTTCCAAACGTTGCGTGAACTTGTACGCCAATCGGCCTTGGACTCGTCGAGGTTGACCACTTGATATCCGGTTATACAGCCCGTCTTGTCGATGTAAGATTCATAATATGAAAGTGCCAATTGGAGCGGACTAGTAAATACAGCTTTGCGTCCATGCAATCCTTCATCACGCGAGCGCCCGACTGAGCCCCATTTTCCGTTCTTTTGGTAAACAAAAATAACGTGATCCAGATTGTCGATGCTTTCAAGACTCATGACTAACGGCGGATAACCTTTTTGCTCCAAAATAGCCGCTGCAAGAAAT
>JAYVPO010000102.1:0-2015 GCA_043757325.1 bacterium | reverse complement strand
CCACAAGGATTCTAGAATTGTCGTACATAGGTCCGATGATGGGGAGCTCGTCTACAGGCTTGCAGTCTGTAAAAGTTACACTATTCACAAAAGTTACTTTTTCTAATCGAAACCACTCCGTTGCTTTTTGCAGCAAGTGATCGGACTGGGGATTTCCATCGGCAAGGGCAGTTTTTTTATTTAAAATGAATCTTCCGCCGCTGATATGCAGGCGGTTTCGTTCAGACTCCTTCATAGCCGTGTAATGGCCGTGCTGCAAAATCAAGAAATTTCCAGGTAATATCTCCTCGCAGGCGCCGCTAAAATCTAGAGACACAACTTGATCGTTATAAAACACGAGTGCTTCCTTCAGCGAAGGGATAAGGTGCCCCGTTCCCAGGTGTGCCGCAACGATCAACATCTCGGCATGAATTTTTCTATCCAGTAAATTTATCTCAACCCCGTCGGAAGTAGTATTGACGCTCTGAACTTCGCCCTCAATTTTAAATTTACTGACGTGGTTTGATAATTTGTCAATCAGTTGCGGGCCACTAATTTCAGCGGATCTGAGGCCATCGGTCTGACAACCAACAAATGACTTGCGAGCACCGATGGCGGAGAAAGTAGCGTTTTTTTTCATAATTCTTAAAATTTTGACGGCTTTTTCCATTTCGATATTTTCATGAGCAGTCGTGGAAAGCCTTTGTAGACTTCCTTGGGTCCATTTCACCTGAAAATTTTGGGCAAGTGCTTTGACGGCATCAAATCCAAATTGGTTGATGTCAACGATTGCCTGTGCGGTCTCCATTCCGTACTGATGATGGATTCGGGTAATGTTATCAATCATACCTTCCACCACGTACTGACATTTGACAGATTGACAATTGTTGCTTGATTCGCCAGGAGAGATCACTGCGAAATTTGTCACGCCCTTGGCCAAGAGTCGGGAGGCCGCAGCTAAACCCACAATTCCAGATCCTATAATGACAACATCGTACTTAATTTGAGTTAGGTTTAAAATTTCTGACACCTTAATGTGACGAGTTTATTCCTACTGCATGATAGAATTTTAAAGGGAGAATTTAAAACATGATTAAAGAATATACCTTAAAATATTTATTTTCGCCGTGCATGTTAGGGCCGTGGCTTTTTTCTTTGTCCCTCGGTTTCGCTGAAGTGCGGGCGGCAGATCTTAAAGTATATGGTTGGTATGGTGGTAAAGGCAATTTAACGGGAGAAACCGTGGAGCGAGTTTTAGCGGATGACCCCGTCATAGGAAGACAGACTTGTCCAAGTCTACTTAGGTTAAATATTTCCTCCCGAAAATTTGAAACAATTCTCCTGAAAATACTGCCTGAGAGTTCGATAGGAGCCGGTTCGAGGTGGAGTTTTACCCTTAAGCCAGGCCTTAAATGGTGGGACGGCACGCATGTCAGCTCCCAGGATCTTAAGGACTTCATAAGTCGAGGGATTGCGAACCTTCCAAGCTACACACTGCCAGAAAAGAAAATTTCCATTCACGAGAAAAACTTATCCGTCGAAGTAAATTGGGAAAAGGCGCCCAAGGTTGGGCCCTATGTTTTTGCGGGGCGGCCATTTTGGAAGGTAAACACCGCATCAAAACTGGGATTTCAATGTGCTGGTCTCTATTCAGTGGATCAAGGGTGGAACGACGGTGTCCACAAACTTGCACTTACCAACGGTTATAAAGCAAAATTCAAAAACTTAGAATTCCTAGATGAGCAAAACCCTCCAAAATCCTCGGCTCACGTGCATTTTGACGCAAATACCAAGAATGGGGCTACCTCCGCAAAATGCAGTACGAAGATGGATCTTCCCCTTGTCACCGCTATTGTTTGGAACCTAAATTCAAAAATAGTGGCGAACCCAAAGGTTCGCCAAGCTTTGACGCAGTCCATTCCTCGCGGCGAGATTATTAGAACGCTTGCCGGAGAAACCGGCAACCTTCAAGCGGTCCACAACCTAATTGCGAATAGTCCACCACTAAGAATTTTGTGTCAAAAACGGCGTCCAAA
>JAYVPO010000101.1:0-2026 GCA_043757325.1 bacterium | reverse complement strand
TCGAATTCTTGCACTTGACTTTTCGCTTCTAAAGAAAAGCGCTGATATTCTAGAAAAGTATCCCGGGTATTGGCTTGAGCTTGGAGAATAAAAAATAGGGTAAGTAGCATAGAAATTCCTTTTTCTTATTCTAGCAAAGTTTTTCTATTTTCCTTCTTTTTCTTGGGAGGCTAGCAAATATATCTACTTGAATAGCTAGTAACATATTTCCCGTCTATCCTGCTGCTATTTTCCTATTCTCATGAGACGATTCTCCAAGGGGTTTACATGAATAATTTCTTCCTTCTTTCATTCATTCTGTTTGCGAGCTGCGCCAGCCTCAAACAAATGCATCGTGCTCCATCGAGCGCTTCGGACGCAGACGTGTATCATATTTTCGATGAAACTTATTTGGCCGATTTCAACTTTGGCCAATCTCTGGGAAAAGAAGACTCGCAAAATAAAAGCTGCCTCGCCTCCATCAAAGAGGGCCAAGATCTTCTCGCAATTTACCAAAAAAACAGAGCTTACCAAGGTATGGCTGTTCCCGATGCCCTGGCTATTGACGGACTTCTGAAACGCAAAGCTTTGGTGTTTGTGGTGAATATGTCAGTGGGCGAAGAGGGGCTGGCTGGAGTGATGTCGCCATTTGAAGGAATCGATAGAGAAGGACAACCGATCGCCGCAGATTTTCTCCACACAAATAATCGGATTATTTTTGGTGTCCTACCTCTGCCCGATGGCGCAAATCCCGATACGATCAACAAGTCTGATGCGCTTCGCGGCCTCATAGTAGTAGTGAAAGGACCTTCTCTTTGCGGAATAACTGGAAGTTATGACAGCATTGCGAAAGTAAATGTAAATGCAGATGAAAATGGGATGGAACTGAATATCAGTTGTGGCGGCGATAAATATGCGCAGGCAGTGAATTGGAGTGGCAAATTTCTTCGGGACCAAAAATTGAAATATAAATTTCAACTAGAGAGCTTCGACTATACTTCTTTCGCTGGACAGCAAGTTACTAAAGACGGAAAAATCTTTCGCTCTATAAATAGAAAAGAAAAATTAATCGATCTAAAATGTCGCGGAATGAAGCGCTTGAATATCGCCACTTGAAATCTAGTTTTCTATTTTCCTTCTTTTTCTTGGGAGGCTAGCAATTCTTTTAATTTTTCTAGAAGTCCGCCGTAGCGAATATCGTCGGAGGGCGTGAGGTTTTCGTGGATGAAATCTAGTAGGCCAGGCAAGCCAGTGGCTTTGGCAAATTCTGCGCCGTCAAACCAATCGCTTTCTCGGGCCGCGCCCAAGAGGCGAGCTACTTTTTCACCTGAGTATTGAGCTCGCGAGATAGCCTGGTTTGCTTCTTCAACCGACTGATTGCCCTGATTGCGGAGCCAAGGAATATCTAATTCATTAAAATTAACTTTGTTGCCTTTTGCTTGAACGCCTTTTGCATAAAGATATAAATCGCCGGCTCTATTCACAAAGGAAAGAGTCTCTACCATCCCGATAATTGTATTTACCCAAGCAGGGGAGGCAGCAGCATTAGGGTAAGCCAGACGAAATAATTCACGAGCTCTCTTAAAGTCTTTTTGATCTGCAGGAGGACCCACTGCGTAAGCTCTTTTTAAAATACACTTCATATCCGCTTCATGAAGTGATGAGATCTGGTCCATTGGGCAGTGAGGAAAAAAATTAGGGTTAAGATCCTGTGCATTTGATATTTTCACAGCGAAGGCCAGTGGCTCTACTCCTGATTTTCCCAAATAAGCTTCCGCCAATAGAAACTGCATTTTTACATCGGCAGGCAATTTTCCGTGTCGATTCTCAATCAACCAAACGGCTTTGCTATATTCGTGATCGTTAAACAGTGAAACCACTTCTTCTTCCGTTTCTCCCGTTTGGTAGTTATCCGCGTGAGGGGATGAACATCCAACAACGATTAGAAGAAATAATACAGAGAGTTTATTCATAGCGCCAACCCAAAAGAGAGATTCCAAATTCTTGTTTTATCTCGGGAGGGTGTGAGAAAATTTTCGACTCCATA
>JAYVPO010000100.1:0-2028 GCA_043757325.1 bacterium | reverse complement strand
TGGCGTGCTTGCGTCGGAGTCTGTTGAGTTATTTTTACGTGTGAAAAATAAAATCACATTGCTCGCTAGTCGCGGGAAAATTAAATAGTAATTGTTCAACAGTTAAATTTTAGCGCTCAGTTATTTTCGCCCCACTTAGGAGTGCAGATTTATTCCGCTATTTCTGGCTGCCTTTATGAGTTCCAAATGTATGCGATCCAATTCGGCAGTGCCCATATTCCTTAATAGAAAATAAGCTTCTCCTCCCTTACATTGAATTTTTAGGGAGAGGGAATCAATTTTTCTCCCCTTTCTCCAATATGAGAAAGTGTGTTTATTTATTTGATTAATGGCCAGATAAGAAATTTTCTTGTAGCGAAAGCGCATCCGTTTCACTTCAAAGTAAGATTCTAGAAAAGAGGTGGAGAGAACCAAAATCTCTTTGGAATATATTTGCCAGAGCATAATACAGATTAAAAACAATCCGAATCCACACCAAAAGCAGGTAATGAAAATCTGTTCAGAATGAGAATATATTGTGCCATTTTTCGATTGAATAGGGGTTCGAAACCAAAGCGCAGATAGTAGAGACGCAGAGGCGACTATCCACCCTATGGACCAAACAAAAATGAAGAACTCTAGAAATGGATTATTTAGTTGTTTTACTTCTATTTTTGTCTCGCCCTTATCGCTGAATATCAAAGTGGGACGAGGTGTGTCTATCAGTGGGAGCCAATCTCCCTTGGCTTTTCTCGCCGCAAGTTCCGATTTTGCGGCCGCATAGTTTTCTGGATATCTCGAGCGATCAATGGAAATAAGACTCTCTTCTAATTCAAGCGAAGTGTAGCGAGAGAAATTAATTTGACCGTCATCATTTTCCATAGAATTAAAATTACCTCATTTTTACTAAAGTAGAATAATTTTTGTTTCGCTGCCGTGAATGTTATGTTCTTGGCATGAGGGGGATACTAAATGAAAGCATTAGTCACTGGCGCTAGCGGTTTTGTTGGAAGCACTTTGTGTGAAGAGCTCGCGCGTCGCGGAGTGGAACCCAAAGTATTAGTCAGAAAGAATTTGGGAAACCTAGTTGGAAAGAGGTTTATTCCCGTCGGGGGAGATTTACGTAATCCTGAAAGCTTGGCGCATGCAGTGGAAGATGTAGACACTGTTTTTCATGTGGCTGGTGTGGTATCCGCAAAAACAAAAGAAGATTTTTTCGCATCCAATGCGCAAGGCACGAAAAATTTAATTGAAGCTGCCACAAAATATGGCAAATCATTGAAGCGTTTTGTTTTGGTAAGTTCGCTGGCAGCGGCGGGCCCTTCTACCCCAGAGAAAACGCGAGTGGAGTGGGAAGAAAATTCTCCCGTCTCCTTTTACGGTGAAAGTAAATTAGCGGGTGAAGTGGAGGCACTTCGCGCCAAAGAAAAATTTGAAGTGGTGGTGGTGCGTCCGCCGGCAGTGTATGGCCCGCGCGATAAAGGGATTCTTACATTTTTCGAATTCATCCAAAAAGGAATTCTTCCTATATTGGGCACAGAAAATCCTGACCCGCATCGTTATAGTTTTGTGCATGTGGATGATCTTGTGCAAGGGATTGTGCTGGCGGGCACGGCAAGTGTGAAATCGGGCGAGATTTTTTATCTCGCGGGTGATGGCGAGTTTTCTTGGGAAGAAGCGATGCGCATGATCGCCAAGGGCCTAGGAAAAAAAACCATGGATTTGCGTCTGCCAATTCCATTGCTAACGGGCGTGGCGGCAATTTGCACGGGAATCACAAAAGTTTCTGGAAAGGTGCTGCCATTTTCCCTAGATAAAATCAAAGAAATTAAAGCACCAGCTTGGACCTGCTCCAACAAGAAAGCGAAAAAAGAACTCGGTTTTACGCCATACTGGGATCTGGCTCGAGGCCTGGAGCAGACTGGTAAGTGGTATCGCGAGAACGGGTGGTTATAGCTTTTCCCTCAAAGTGCGCGCCGAATTTAATTTCGATTACAGGCGCTTTCACATTGCCCAATAACTTGCCCGATTCAGAAACCGTAACTTTTG
>JAYVPO010000099.1:0-2029 GCA_043757325.1 bacterium | reverse complement strand
GGATCTCACCAAACTTCATCCTCCAGAGATTCTAAAAATTATCGGTGTACTTATTTTTGGAGTATTGATTTTTTATAAGTTGATAAAGCAAGGCATCTATATTTTAAAATATCAGAAATCCATTACATATAATCGCCCGAGATACTATTTAAAAGATGCGGAATTGGTTATCGAAGAATGCAAGGAAAGCGATAAAAAGATAATTGAATTTGCAAAAGGAAACTTACAAAAATTTACAGAAAGAAGAGTCCTTTTTTTTCACACTTTTAGATTAGTCGGAACTGCTAGAGTTGTAATTGGTGGAGTTGCACGGGCAGAGAGTCTTGAATATCGATTATTTTATTTAAAGAAAACAGGGTATTTGATTGCCTATTTAGAAAATTTACTGAGAAGAGATTAATGCCTTTTATTTAACACTAAGGAGCAACCTCTATGCAAGATTATGTTCATTACAAAGTAAGGAAATTTTAAAATTGATTTGTATCTTGATTTTAAAAAATTCCTCCCCCCTTAACTGACCGTATCAAGAACCTAAGGGGGGAGGGATTTTCACTACACGTCGCCAATCACGGTACGACCAGTCATCGACATCTCCGAAATCATGTCACCGATCGAGGAAGTGGCGCGTTCGATGTTGCGACGCTCGCCATTCATGTACCGGAACCAGATGCGTTCCGTACGTTCGTTGCTGACCTGAATCTTCGGAAGGCCGAGGCTGTCGTACACGTTCTCTTGGTGCCGTTGATCGGTGAAGCTCGCGCCAAACGCCCAGTGCGTCATGACGAACTTCGACTGATCGTACTTCCGATCCGGACACATTTCTTCGATCAGACCCTTGATCAGCAGCCGGCAGACGAGCGCGGAGCCGTCGTCGGACTCGTTGTCGTACCCGTCGGTCAGCAGATGTACCGAGAGACTCGGCCGCACATGTTCCGCGAACTTGTTGGTACCCATGTAGCCCCACTCGAGGCTGCGCTTGAGTCCGTCGTACATCGCCGTCCCACCATCGGGCTGCGACATGATCGGTTGCATCAACTCGGCCGGAACGAACGCGTCCGTCACCTTGTACTTGTCGTTGAAGACCACCATCTTGAACACGGAGCCGTTGCCCCGGTTCTTGTGCTTGATGCTCTCCACGCCGGAGAGGACACCCTGCCACTTGCCGTTCTCGGACATCGAGGACGAACGATCGATCACGATCAGATTCACCGATTTCACTTCGAACCCGGTCGCCACGTTGAAACGGATGTGCTCTTGCTGATTGCGCATGATGCCTGAACCTTTCGCTGTTAAGGACTTGATCCCACCTTTGTAAACCTTTTACGAACCTTTTCGTTAAGGAGGAGGAATCACTAACTTACCCGTTAGTGATTCCCCATTCTAAAATTCTACTCATATTATTTATAAGCTGTTGTTAATTAAATTAATGAATTGAAACATTTAATTTAATTCTTAACTTGTTACTTTTATTAATACGAAAGCAAGTGGTGAAAGTTACACAAAAGGAAAAGGACTTATTTCAACTTAAGTACTAATAAATATTAAGTAATTTGATTTTATATTCAAGGCAAAACTAGAGCTTTGGACAACTCATAAATTGGGGCCAAGATAACTCTTCAGGATCGCAGGGATTTTCGTCTCGAAAATAACTGTCGACTAAAGAAGGTGAATTAGTCATTTTATTTAAAACTAACCTGAATTTAGTACGAGTTAAATAAAACTTCCAAGGAATTATAATTATCACGTGGTCGACAGTTATTTTCGAGGCGAAAATCCCAGCGATCCTTAAAAAATAAGGAGGAAATAACATTCCCTCCTTAATATGATCACAGTTCCATATCTAACCTCAGGCCGAGATGAGGGATCTCTCTTTTAAAGCTGTTAGCTTCATAGAGAACCTCAAGATATTCTATCTCCTGTTCATTCAATGCCCTAAGAACTGCAAGATCAAACTCGCCAGTTTTTACCTTTAGAAAAAGATCGATCTTCTCAATTCCAATATCACTCAACTCTCTTAAACGACCACAGT
>JAYVPO010000098.1:0-2035 GCA_043757325.1 bacterium | reverse complement strand
GAAAAATCGAATGAGATAACGGCCATTCCCGAAGTTTTGAGAATGCTCGATTTGCGAGGTTGTATCGTCACAACCGATGCCATGGGCTGTCAGCAAGCTATTGCCAAACAAGTAATTGATCAAGGAGGTGATTACCTTTTTGGGCTGAAAAAAAATCAAGGAAACACCTTAGAAGCAGTGAAAGAACACTTTGATTTAAATTTGTCAAAGTCGACACAGAATTTTACTGAAAACGACAAAGCGCACGGCAGAGTTGAGACTCGAACTTACACAATTGATCCAGCGCAAAAAGTTTTAGATTTGAAATTTTGGCCCGGTATTAACTCGGTCATTAAAGTAAATTCAATACGGGCTCGCAGAAAAACTAATCCAGACACCCAACTAGATCTCCTTAAATAATGATCAATAGTCTCTAGAATGTGCAATTAAATCTCTTAAATTGTAAATTCAGTAGCAAAAAAGAAATTTTATCGACAATTATTGACATCGCATCCTGGGTGTCTGAAACCTTTGTTAACCCGAATACTTTGCTTCGACGAGCAAAATCGCAGTCGGCATAACTTCTACAATAAAAGGAAGCTTACGATCTGATGTTATAGTGAGATCGATTTTCTGATCTCCAATTTTACTTTTAAGCGCACCCAGAAATTTAAATTTTTCTAAAAAAACGACCTTTTCGTCTTGGGGTTTTACGATCAAAAGAATGTCGATGTCTCCACCTTTTTGCAACTTATCGGTTCGACTTCCGATCAGGTAGAGTGAAAAATCGCAGGGAAAAATTGCGCGGCTTAAAGATGCAATCGTGGCTGCTTCCTCAGCAGAAAGCCTCATACAAAGGTTTTTAGCGTTAACAATAACGGTGTGAGGTCTAAAACTTTTTTAAAACTAAGAAGAATATTTTCAGCCAAATATTCGTGCGCTGCAGAATTTCTTAATTCTTTTATTTCAACCCAGATCGCGGCACTGCTAATTAAATGCAATTTTTCGGCTTGGTTTAGATAATCTAGAGACGTTCCGCGAAATCCTGGCTCCTGAATTAAAATGAAAGTCCTAATATAGCGTGACAAAAATATATCTGTCGTACGAGAAAAACGGGCAACCAGGGCCTCAAGCGCCTCCAGAACTAAGCTATCTTCGAGAGTTTTTGATTCAAGCGTAAAACCCTTAGCTTTTTGAAAACTATAATCAAGATGTACGAGGGATTTCTTCAGTTCATCTTTAGCTTGGTCGAGCAAAAGCTCTTTATTTTTAGACAAATAGTCCAATTTCCTTTAGTAAACTGGCGGAGAGGGTGCTGCACAAAATTACATATAATTTCTAGCATCTTATAACCCACTTCACTACAACTAACTACCAATTGGCCAAAGTGACCACTTTTCCTTCAATTGCAAACGGATTGTGAAGATCCAAACAATCTGCAATTCCTTTGGTACTGATCCCTGCTTTTCTTAAATAGATTTGCATTGTCTTCAGATCTTTCCAACCGCCCATGCTCATCACTTTTACCGGTTCCACTCCCTTGTTCAGCATGATTGTGCACCATGACGCTCTGAGATCGTGGAACCTAGTTTGCGGCAATCCAGTCGCTAGCTGAAATCTTCGTAATTCTCTTGCCTGCTCACCTTTGTCCCAAGACCTGAGCCTGGGCAGCACAAATGTTAGACTTCCGGTTTGAAGTTTTAATTCCTGAAGAACAACTTTTAGAGACGGTGCGATTTCAACCCAGCGATCATCGCCGGACTTTGTCGATTTAAAACCATCTTTATTGTTCCAGGCCATATCGACTAAAAGTCTACCGTTTGCGAAGTCCACCTTGTCCCAAGTTAAAGCGTACAGTTCGCCATTCCGCATCCCCGTGTATGTCGCGAGCGCATAGTGAAAATACCATTTGCTGTGTGTCCTTGTTATGAGTGTGCGTAGAACTTTCCTGCCTACCTAAGGGTCCGCGCATAAATAAGTGTAACAACTTGCATTTACTTCGGTTACTCTGTAGTGAGTGAACCAAGACAAAAAAACGATTCAAAATAAGTACAAA
>JAYVPO010000097.1:0-2038 GCA_043757325.1 bacterium | reverse complement strand
TTTCTTTGCGGTCACGGTGGGAAAGATACCAGCAGCATCGTTATAAAAGCAAATATTTCGAAAGCCTGCCTCTTCAAGTTGCAATTGGGTTAGCTCTTGGCTTCTTAGCGCGCTACCCTTAAATCCAAAAACGTCTGAATAAATAATCTGCTGCTTTTTAAGTGCCGCAGCATCTATTACATGTTCATTCCACGGAGGACTACTAAAATAACTCGTTAGCAAAATTCCGTCCGGCTTTAGTGCTCTGAATAGTTCTTTGTAGAGTGCCACAACTTTAGAGTCGTCCTCAATATAGATATTTAAACCACTGCTGCAAATTAAATCCAGTTCTGACTCGATTGCCAAATTCCATGCATCTCGTTGCAAAACTCGAGTTTGCCCAGAAAGCCCCTTATCTTTAGCCAAAAGAAGTGCATAATTGAGACTGTCTTGATCAATATCTATAGCAATTAATTCGAAGTCTCTTGCCCTGGAATAATCAAGTAGTAACAAGTCTCCCATGACTCCCGAGGGCACCGAAGCTGCCTTGATTCCCGTTCGTATTTCTCTTTGAGCAAGTCTTAAAAAATTTTGGAATCGTTCTTGAGTAGCAAGAGCCATGGGGCGCTTGGCTAGTAAAAATAGCTCAAGATCGGAATTTGTCTGATGTTTTTCAAGTGGATAAGTGCACACATAATGAGTCCAATAACCATTCATTCCTTTGTTAACGATTAAAAAACGACCAAGTGGAAACTGACTTAATTCATTCAGCAATACCAATCGTTGTGATACACTTGAGCGCTCGCTATCTGCAGATTGAATGATTTTGAGCCTGAGTTCTTCATAGGCACTTGCAAAATCTTCGGCAAACTCTGCATGCGAAAAGGTTTGCGTCATTAGACAATCCCAAAAAATATTTTAAGACCCAAAACGCTCAGTAAAACACCGCACACTAGACTAATGATTGCTTTCCAGTCTGAGAAGTTTTTTTGCGCGCTTTCGGTAGCTAGGCCTAGGGCTACCAATGAGTACCAGAGTGTTTCATCTACAAAAATAAATACGAGAATCAGCGCTTTGAACCAAAGTGGAGCCCCAAACGGCAGAGCTGCCAAAAAGATTGACCCAAAGAAAATTACAACTTTGGGGTTTAAAAGTTGGAGCTTGAGCGCACGGATAAATATTCTATCTGAACTAGCGACTAGAGGCGACGAAACTGGCTTCTGTGCGCCCCAGCACATCTTGATTCCAGTCCAAATTAAAAACAAGGCGCCTAGAATTTGAAAAACATGAAAGACCTGCGAATTGTTAGAGAAGAATGTATCTAAACCAAAGAGGGCGGCCGCTGCCCAAACGCCTGCTCCAACGCCCATTGCCAACGCGGCGGCAAGTCCTGATTTTCTGGAGTCACAAGCGGCAGCGTGCGCCACCAAAATTACACTTGGTCCTGGAGACATAGCGGCTACAATATGCAGAAGCACTAAAGTTAGCAGTGTGTGTGAGTAACTCGTTGCTAATCCCATAATTGCATTGCCTCTCCCTCATTGCAGCCCAAAAACATTTGAAAACTAATCCGTGGCTCACCCTCAAATCGGCCCACACTATGCGGTTTGCGACAATTAAAAATTACAAGGTCACCTTTTTTGGGTTGTAATTTGAAGGACTGTGGGAGTTGAGATTTCCAATCCTTAGGCGCTTCAAATTGGGGGTCAACTGCCGCCACGTCCCAAAGTTCCAGCTCTCCACCAAATTCCGGTACTTTTATATAAATATTCGCCGCAAGTTGCGTATCCAAATGCATATATTTTTCAGGTAAAGCATCAAAATGCGGCTGCTCTGATCCTAAATGTGAAAAAGTTGGTCGCGAAATTCTTGCGATTCCGGCCAACATAGATTGCTTTTCAAAGGCGGCAATTTCTGCGCCATTGGGCATGATACATTTTAATTCATCACGTAAAATATCTGTAGGTGTACCAGCTGAGCCTGCACTATTTCTGAAGAATTCAAAACTGGTAGCTACGCTAGCATAATATTTTTCCCTTTGAAGACTTTCAGGCGAGCT
>JAYVPO010000096.1:0-7443 GCA_043757325.1 bacterium | reverse complement strand
TCATATAAATAATCACTACAGTACTAGTTTTAGGCAAGAGGAGTCAATGATTTTAATTAGTTACACTGTAGTGTGCATTTTTTTAAGAAAAGTCAGGTAAATAACGTCGAAAAAAAAATCTATTTATGTGCGGTCAGGATTGAAATAATTGATTAAAAAAATGAGGCAGCTCCGTGCTGGGTTTTTAAGACGCGCGCCATTAAAAATATTCATCGTTTTCAGGCCAAAATCCGGAACCTGCTTTTGGCATTATCATCCCATATTTCTCCAATGCCTTCTCAAATCTTGCACCTAGTGTTTCTTTTGGCGACTGATTGTACTGGATAACCACAATTGAAAAATTTGAATAGTTGATTAACACATCTTTAGCAGCGACAGCGAATGTTTTGTCCCTGGTGATAATTGCTTTAAATCCCGCAGCAATCGCAGCTTGCGTAAGTTTTCCGTTTTCTAAATGGCCCAGCTTTGCGAAACCTGTTGTTTGGCATCGAATATTTTTTTCACGCAGCACTCTGTAGAAGGTATGAGGAAGATTGTGGTCAATAAGCCACACAAGACTCAACCCACTACTGCTGCTGCGTAGCGCAATGCTTCGGCGACAGCTTCACGCGGCATATCGAATTCAAGTTCATAATCTTCCAAATTCCAACCCGCAGCGAAATCTTCTAAAATTTGAGCAACTGTTATGCGTTTTCCAAGAATCGCGGCTTTCCCATTGACGTAACGCGGGTGAATGACGATCCATTTAAATCCTGGAACCAAGCTTTCAATGCCTACGTGTCCCAATTCTTGACTCGATTTTGTTACTGGCATCTCACCCTCTCGCAAATTCCCCATTTCTTCCATAACTGTTCCTCTATCGGTTTAAAGCGGATTTTCTCAAGCAGGTAAGGATAAATTGATGATTCAAGATTGGCAATCGTTGAATAATTAACACTGGTACGTTAACTTAAGCACTTATATTGACCTTAGGAGTTTGTTTGTCGACTTTCGGAACTTATTTAAATTGATCGCTATGTCAAAAATAACCTTGAGTTTTTGACTTAATTGTTAAATAATCAAACATGACCAATTTTGCTCGGCATACAGATCGTCAACTTCAAACTTGGCTTCACCAAGCAAATCGCAAGCCACTTATTATACAAGGAGCTCGGCAAGTCGGGAAAACTCACGCTGTGAGATACTTTGCTGAGCAGGCTAAGCTTGAACTCATTGAATTAAATTTTGATTTTACTCCAAAACTTAAAGTGATGTTCGAAGAAGACTTAGATCCTTCGCGCATTATCCGCGAGATCGAGCTTTTTACAAATCAGCGAATCGATAGTACAAAAACTTTGCTTTTTTTCGATGAAGTTCAAGAGTCTCCGCGTGCGCTTATGTCGCTACGTTATTTTTACGAAAAAGCCCCCGCTTACAAACTTATCGCTGCAGGAAGTCTTTTGGACTTTGCCTTAGAAAAAATTTCTTTTCCTGTGGGTCGGGTGAATTATCTTACTATGGGTCCCTTTTCCTTCAAAGAATTTCTTAATGCTTCAGGTCGAGCACTTCTCTGCGCAGAAATTCCTAGCCTTAATCTAAGCAGTTTAATGCCAAAAAAATTATCTAAAATGGCTTGTGATAAACTCTACGCGGCTTTGCAGGATTATTTTTTTGTCGGTGGACTACCCGAGGCTGTGGCAGAATTCCACATCTCTAATTCTTTTTCTGCCGTTACAAAAGTTCATCTTAATCTACTTAATTCGTATCGCAACGATATGTTAAAATATAGTGCAAGAGATTTGCAGTTAGAAAATACCCATACGGTTTTTCAAAAAATTTTTGGTTTTGTCGGCAAACAAGTAAAGTATTCGGAGGTGGGCGAGCAAGACAACACGCGACGCACCAAAAAGACTCTGCAGCTTCTTGAACGGGCTCGCATCATAAAAAAAGTACCAACTACAAATCCCAATGGCTTACCTCTTGGTGCAGAGGTCAAAGATAAAATTTTTAAGACGATATTTCTCGATGTTGGTCTTGGGCAAGCCATGAGTGGCATGGATTTTGACAGCTACAAAAAAGCATCAGATCTTTTGGGTGTGTTTAGCGGAAGGCTTGCCGAACAATTTGTCGGCCAAGAACTTCTCCACA
Organism: bacterium; assembly: GCA_043757325.1. GTDB lineage: Bacteria > Bdellovibrionota_B > Oligoflexia > Oligoflexales > RGVZ01 > JAYVPO01. Next base: position 5,316 of record JAYVPO010000096.1, on the reverse strand, counting down.
CGCATCAAGAGACATTCGATGACCTTTACTGCTGGATTCGAGCAGAGAGAAGCTCTCAAGCCGAAGTAGATTACGTTATCAGCCGAGGTGGAAAAATTATTGGTGTCGAAGTAAAAAACACCTCGGAAGGTCGCGCACGGAGTCTGCATATGATGATGAAAAAATACGACACTTTCGGAGTTATACTTAAACAAACGTCAGAGATAACTGTTACCGGTAACCTTATAACCATGCCATTATTTTCTGAATTATAAAAAGTTTCAACCCGCTTATTGAACTTGGCCTGCACGGACAGTTTGGCACTCAGTTAAAAAAATCTAAATTTAAATCTATTTATGCTTGCCCACTACCGAAATTATAGATTTAAAAAATTATTCAGCTCCGAACTGAGTTTTTGCGCAATCTGAACACAGCTGATCGACTAGAAGTTGGACGATTGATCTAACGATTCTTCATAAAGGTTAACCTGCTCAACATACAGATCACATCGCAAAATTAAGCAGTATTTGAATTATGTTTTTTTAGGTCTACCGTTGATTTTCCATAACCAGTTCTGGTCAAAAAGCTGAAGAAACGGCGGCCCTAAGCTGCTTCCTTGTTCTCGAGTCTCTGCAGTAATACTCCGAACATGTCAACATACTGCTCTTGAACATTTACCAATATCTGTTTAGCTAGACTTTCTTCATAAGTATGGGTGGTAAGATTTCGATCTTTGATCATTTGCATCCACCGGTCTTCGAAAGCTGGATCGATCCAACCGTTTTGCATCGCAACACTAAATGCCTTTTTAGGACTTCCCACTTCTAAGCCCTGTTTCGTCGCTATTTTTTGTACGCTTTTCCAAGCTTGTTAAAAAGTATATTCAAACGCTTGAATAATTCCTGCTCGATCGCGATCATTTTGAATGGGTAAAGCCAAATATTTTTTGAGCTCATTTAATGCTTTCGTAAAGTTAGTCACCGCGTTCATAAATTATTTTACCTTCACGATTGGTAGTGGCTTGATATTCTGACGACAATTTTTCAAATTCTACGAGTAAAATTACCATGTCCAGCACATCTACTTTGATTTTCCAATCCTACAAAGTATCTCGAGCTAAAAAAAGGCCCATTACTATTTCGGCTGGCAACGTTAAACTTCTCTACAAAGAAGCAAAGAGGCATAATAACTGCTACCAATGAACCTGTGGTTCGTAAAGTTTAAATTAGCTTTCAAGGTAGCAAGTCATTCTTTGGTGATTTTTTTAAGTTCAGCTTAGTAAAGTTAATAAAATTTTTCATAAAAACTTCCGAGGCCATCGGCAAATAACATTATTTTATCGTCTTTGAGGACAGTTTTTATTGGAAGAAGAATTGGAGCGGAGTAAAAAAATATCAGAACTATTTCTGGTCGCCCACTATCGAAAATATAGGATAAAAAAACAGTAACCTACCTGCACAGTTTTAGCTCCGTGCCGAGTTTGTAATACGCAAGTTAATTTAAATTCACATTATTAAAATTTTCAGTTGCCGACATTTTCAAACCTATCTTTTCCTAATTGACGATTCAGGAGTAATTACGATTGCGTCAGGATTTCGTAAATTAATTTTAACTGGCTTACCACTTAATTTGTTGATGTTGTTAGGATCTACAAAGCGATCGCATTGTATGATGTTTTCACCTGTAACGCACAGCAACAAACCTGATGATTTAATTTCGACAACCTCGGTAAGATCAAAATTATGAATTAATTTTTCGTAAACCAGCTCTTCTTTTTCTACTTGTACGGAAGATAGACCCGACTGATCCAGCAGAAAATACCGCTTATTCCATGGAAGCTCTGGAACCAGATCAATCATTCCGCGTTCTTCTGGGACAAAACGGGGATAAAAATTTCCTGGGGGATTTCCATCGTCGTTTAAACTTCGAAGAACATATTTTAAAGTTCCATCTGCCGCTTTATTTCTCGGCCCGAAATTCCAAGTTATGAAATAATTTGAAGGAAACAATTCCTTGTTTGATTTATCGAATCTTCCATTATATCCAACTGCGTTCCCAGAGCTAGATAAGCCAACGATTGTTGGATCGAAATTATCTAAATTTACGCTTGAAGATGACAAGTCAAAAGGCTCTTCAAAATTGACTTCATTTTCAGAAATTATTTTTGATTGGCTTGAATCAAGAGTGGCGCTCCATATGGCCGCCTTATTCATAGAGCGATAATAAAAGAAAGTTTCAGGGCCTAACGACCCTAAGTTTATAACCGCTCCAATATTACTTAAATTGCCAGCATAAACTGATTTTTTAATGTTAGAAAACTCTGGATAGGAGGCTAAGCAAAAATTTATTTCGGTAGTATTAAGCTTTTGATTCTGTTCTAAAACCACAAAATTAAACCGGTCGAATTTAGCTTTAGATGGAACTACTGAATATACTTTACCAGAAATTTTTGGAACGTCGTATTGCCCCACTGATAATGCTTCGTCATTTTTAGTGTCAAACTGCCAGCAACTAAGTCCGCTTAAATCAGTTCGATAGCACACCGTTGTCTTGAAACCGACGCGCGTAAAACTTTGCTGCAGGTAATCTTTAATGTTGCTATCATTATTCTTACTATTTAAGAGCGCTAACCTGTTCCCATTTCTCGCAAAGGCATCCTTGGCAATTTTTTCGATAATGTTGTATCCAGGCCTGTCTTTTTGAAAACCTTCTTTGTAGGTAATAATCTCTTCTCGATTTTCAAACTTTCTGAGAACATCTTGAAAAATAAGTCTCTCAGCAGCGGTATCTTCTAACTCCTTTTGAAAAATTTTCAGCTTATCGGTTACAGTGCGTAGAGTAAGGTCATCTGCATTAGGGTTCGATTTCAAATATTTTGCTTTTTTAATGTTTAATCGACTAATTTCAAGTTCCAAATCCGCCGAGCCATTAAACAGAAAGTTTTCATACGATTTTTTGAAACTTTCATAATCTAAACTTGCACGCTGGAGTTTGCAGTTTTCTAAGGTAATTGCTTTAGATCGTCCACAATACGATTTTACCAGGCGGTCGTCCTCGACATAAATTAAATAATTTCCACTACGACCTTCAAAGCCAATTCCTTCAAGTGAACTAGATTTTCTGCTGGCTTTACAGTTGAAATAAAGAGTGATCAAAAAAACTGATATAACTAAAAATAATCGACGTAAAAACATAGGTTTTTCCTGAACGGTTTAAGCTAATAAATCTTTGATAATTGGGCCCCGAGGTGCACTTTCTTCATGGGGCAAAATCACATGCGATGTCTCGGGTAGTTTGTAAAGCGCCAGCATGGTATTTAAAACCGACTGGATCGTTATATATTTGCTTGGCTGGTATATAGATCCGTCATTTTTACCAAAATATGGTTTTCCCATATTAAGTGACAGTCGTTCAAGACTATCACTCGAGCTTAAAATACCAGGTCGTGAAACGTAGTTTTTAACAAGATTAGTTCCTTTAAACATACCAAAATCCTGATCCTTAAAATTAACATTGATGTTATTTTTATCGAATTTATCTACGTCTGTTCCACCAATAAAACGGTCGCCTTGGATTCCTTTTCCAAAAAACCATGCACTATTTCCAAACTTGTTGTGATCTGTTCCACTTCGAAATACCCAATCACCTGTTTTTTTGATATCATCACTTCGCATACCACGATTAAATTCAGAGCTTGCCATAACTGTAGTGACATCAAATAAGCTTTTTCCTGGAGCTAACATACATTCCGTAGATTTCAAAGTTGCAATTAATCCATCTAAGAATTCTAAGTAATCCAGGTAACCTGCAAGTGAGCGTTCAACTGTATTAGTATCATGCGCATCAAAATTGAAAAGGGTAGACAATAACGTTACCTTTGACAAATTAGTCGAAAGCGCAAGCCGAGCATATTCTCGCATCTGATCAAAGTCTGTCAGCGAACTCATGTCTTGCGTATTTTTAAATTTTGTTTTTAGTTCAGGGGCTTGATTTAAGCTTTCAAGAAGCATTCTATACTGCCTCTGATAACGGACAGACCGTGTGTCTGGACTAGAATATATTTTAGATAAAAAAGGAAATTCTGAACTCGATTTTTCGACCGATAATAAATTCGCAATCGCTTTGCTAAACGATAAGAATTCTGAAGACGAAAACAATGTGGCTTTGGAAAACTCTCGGGCAAGATCCATGTTTGAAAGAATTTGAAGACTTTCTTTGTCATATTTTAACTTTTCCCAAATCATTTCCTTAGTCGTCGCAGAAGTCACTCCATTTAAGTGCATACGTCTACTATCTTCGTGGCCGTCGCTCTGGTGGTTCATATGAATGCCATTTATCACAGCCATATCTTTGCGGTTTTTGCTGTAAAAAGCCTGGGCCAATGGATGCACCCAGCTACTATTGCCTGCTCCATCTGTTTCTAAAGTAGGAATTTTTTCCGCTACGGCTTGTACCCGTGGATCATTGCTGCGAAAATTTCGGTTCAATGTGTAATTTTGCGCAATTCCAATCGAAGTCATCTCTACTGGCCTAGAATCAAAGAAATACATTTGATTCAATCCGCCTTCAAATATAATTCCCAAAAAATAATGCGGCTCTTCACCCGCTTCTTCAGCCTGGGCCAAAACAGAAAATTTTGAGAAAACAGAAGCTGTAGCTGCTGTAACTAAAGAAGATTTTGCAAAATCGCGACGCGAGATTTTCATAGAAATACCCTAAAAAAGTAAAAATTGTGGATGTAAAAGCATTGCTGTAACGGCTTGAGTTAGGACTTCATGCCTTTTATTTTCTGGGGCGTTTTTAAGAAGTGGTGAAAAGTACGTGGACCACTCTGAAAAAGCATTTTCATCTTTTATCCGATTTTCCCCGAAGAAAATAGACCACGCCAACAGAAGGTCTGTGTCTGAATTATCCTTTGGCTTGGTTTGACAAATGGTTTTTAGAATCGACTTAACGTCCGTTCGGAGTTTCTTATAGAAAGTTCTGGATTGCAGTTTTGTTGCAGAGCATTCAGAAATTAACTGTGTTGCCAATTCTTTGAAAGTAGCGGAGCGAATAAGATAATTCAGTGAATTTGAATTTGCATTGGTCACTACTATCTCGCCGTTTTTACTTTCCGTTTTACCAAAAACGGAATCGAATGTTGCGTTATTTACCGTGGACGCAAACTGGCTTAAAGTAAGTCCATAAGTTGGTGAAGGGTCGGATAAAAGCCGATGATTCAGGTCATCTTCAATTGCTATAGGCTTTAAGAAAAAGAATTTGGGCTATGGGTGATAATGCTCTTGCTCAAGCACGATCTTGAGCGCCGCTTTTATTTTAATTTGTCGTTCGAGC
>JAYVPO010000095.1:0-27746 GCA_043757325.1 bacterium | reverse complement strand
AATAAATTTTCGGCAAGGTCTTTTTGAAGTATTTGCTCCGTGCCGAAACTTTTGCTCCGTGCCGAAACTTTTATTTGGTTTAAATTTTTTTGTAGTATTTGCTCCGTGCCGAAACTTCCGGAGCTAATAAATTTTCGGCACGGAGCTAATATTCAACCGAAGTTTCCGGATTAAATCGCTGAAAACCTTGCTATGACTCGAAAGTTATTCAAAAAGCATAGGCCTTAATTGTTTATTTTTTAAGCGGAATAAATTTTCGGCAAGGTCTTTTTGAAGTATTTGCTCCGTGCCGAAACTTTTGCTCCGTGCCGAAACTTTTATTTAAGATTTGCCGGAATTCTTTGGTTTAAATTTTCTTTGATTTTATTAAGTTGATCTTTGAATGTTTTCGAAATCAGCGTAGTTTCAAGATAGTTTTTTATATCTTTCTCTTTTATTATGCCATTTTGCCTACCCGTTTCGAACTCTCCGAAAAAAGAGACAAAAGTCGATTGATCGGTCACGTTGAGTTTTTTCATAAAATCTGTCTGGGTATCAAAATTTACGGTAAATAAAGTTATATCCTTTAAAAAACCATCTTTTTGCAATTTGTCTAGTACCTCTTTCTGGGTTTTACATGTGGGACACCAGCTCGCATAAAAATGCAAAAGAATTTTCTCGTTTTTTTGTTTTGCTTGGTCAAATTTCGTCTCGACAAATTCTGACGCGTTTAAGAAAGATAGGTTTAGAACAAACGGTAAAATTGCCAGAATAAACTTCATCATTTTTAAACACCTAAATAAAATACTAAATTCTAAAACGCAATCGATTCAGTAACTTAAGTCTATCTTTTTGCTGGCCCATGTGCAAATTGAGACCCTATGCCTCAAGGATTTTTTAACTCAACCGAATCGAAGGTACTTCACCTTTTAAAATAAATCAGGTCGAGTTCTTATCTTGGAGGCTAAGGTCGTGGATGAACTAGAAAACGAACTTAAATTATCTTTTATCGAAGAAGCCGTGCAATTAATGGTTGATTTCGAGCAGTCATTGCTGACTCTTGAAACAAGCCCCAAAGATCGGCCTACACTGGAAAAATTATTTCGGGTCGCCCATAATTTTAAAGGTAGTTCAAAGGCTGTCGGCTTCGATAGCTTAGGTGAATTTACCCATCAGTTGGAATCCTTTTTACTAAAAGTTAAAGACGGTCAGATTGATGCCAAAGCCAGTACCATCAGCGTCCTTTTGGCTTGTTCAGATCATCTAACAAAATGGATTAATGCGCTAAAACAAGATTTCGAAGCAGTTCTTGCATACGATCACTTGATTGCTGCTATGAACGGCCAGACTGATGCCCCAGCAGAAGTTTCGGAAGAGAGTATGGTTCCCAATGGCGATTTGTTTAAGGAAGATGAATCCGAGCCAACCGAAACAGTGCATGCCCTCGAACTGCCTCAAACGGAAAATCCTAAGCCCGTCGCTAAACCTAAAACCGCCGCAGCGAATGATGAAAGTATCCGTGTCAGTATTCAGCGTTTAGAACGCCTGATAAATTACGTGGGCGAATTGGTGATTCTGCAAACAGTGTTGAAAGAACAAACAAATTTGCAGGCTTCCTCTTTTTTCAAAAAGACCGTTCATCAAATGGGGAAAGTAACTAAAGAAGTCCAAGATATATCCATGAGTCTTCGAATGGTTCCTTTGAAACAAACCTTTCAGAAAATGCAGCGAATCGTACGAGATACTTCTTCATCGTTAGAGAAGAAAATAAATTTAGTGATTAAAGGCGAAGACACAGAAGTTGATAAAACTGTGCTCGAAAGCTTAAGCGATCCTTTGGTTCATCTGATCAGAAATGCCGTAGATCACGGTGTTGAATCACCAGACCTTCGCTTAGCAGCTGGAAAGTCCGAAACGGGAACGGTATCTTTATCTGCCTTTCATCAAAGCGGGCACCTTGTGATTGAAGTAAAAGATGATGGCGGAGGTCTTGATCCGCAAAAACTTCGCAATAAAGCCATTGAAAAAGGGATTATAAAATCCACTGCGATTCTTTCTGACAAAGAAGCATTCAATCTAATATTCGCCGCAGGTTTCACTACAAAAGCTTTGGTAACTGACGTTTCCGGGCGGGGCGTTGGAATGGACGTCGTGCGTACCAATATCGAAGCCCTGCAAGGTGATATTCAAATTGAAACTAATTTAAACGAAGGCACCTGTTTTAGAATTCGTTTACCTCTTACACTAGCAATAATTGACGGAATGATTATTAGCTGCCAAAAAGAACGCTATATTTTGCCACTTTCTCACGTGCACGAATCATTGCGACCATCCCAAGAAGATTTGCATTTTGTTAGTGGACTGGGCGATGTTTTATCTTTGCGTGGCGAAAAAATACCGCTGTTTCGACTCGATCAAATAATTGGATCTGGCACGACATTTCCTGAAATATTCAAATCTACCGTCATCGTAGTACGGACAGAAGAAAAAGCCTTTTGTGTGGTGGTAGACGATATTATCGGTCAGCACCAAGTCGTCGTAAAGCAACTTGGACAAGAGCTTAATGGCATTAAAGGTATTAGCGGAAGTGCTATTTTAGGTGATGGCAGACCCGCTTTAATTTTGGAACTTTCTGAACTGATAAAGAAAGCCAAGCCCGCAAAAATAAATAACTCACAAAGTGAAAAAAGGAGAGCCGCATGAGTACCACGAACAGACATTTAGAAGCCGTTGGTTCAAGTAGTGAAAGGTATTTAACTTTTTCACTCGGGTCTGAAAGTTACGCAATCCCATTGCTATGTGTAAAAGAAGTGATAGCCGTACCAGATATTACTCCGATGCCTTTTAGCCCACCGCATTTTCGCGGAATCATCAACCTTCGCGGGCAAGTTATTTCGGTGATCGATTTAAGAATCAAACTTGGCATCAAAACCCACGCCAACACCGAGTCGGCAGTCATAATTTGTGACCTAGCACCACTTTGTTTAGGCGTAATCGTAGATTCTATCAACAATGTTTTGTCACCTCAGGCGTCGGAAATTTCCGAAAAACCAGAAATTCAAAGCACCATTAATACCGATTACATAACAGCTGTCTATCGTAAGGACCAGCAGCTCATTGTGTTTCTAGATGTGGCAAAAGCATTAAGTGTAGATGATCACAAAGCGATGAATAAGGCAGTAAAGACAAACGTAGCGGCTTAAATTAAACAATTTAAAGAAGGAATTAGAAAAATGTTTGCGAATCAAAGTCTAAAAGCGAAATTAATGATGTTGTGTTTATTTTTTTCATGCGTGACTGGAGTTGTAGGTGGCGTCAGTTATTATTTCGCGGCCTCCACCAATAAAATATTTAGAAGTGTTATTGAGTCCGACTTGGCATCTGTGATCAGCCTCGGAACTATGCGAAGCGCTTTTAAAGATGTCCGTATTTTTACTGGGTCGCTAGCCATAGAAGGCACAACACAAGTAGAATCCAATAAAATAATTGAAAATGCAAGAAAAGCGATCGCAACCTACGCTGAACGTGAAAAAAAATATAATGTGCTTCCCTTTAATGATAGTGAAGAAAAAGTGTATAAGGAACAACTTGTGCCGGCATGGAATCACTACGTGGAAGTATCCAATAAAGTTTTAAAGCTTGCCGAGAATCAAGGCAAAGAAGCTCAAGATCAGATGAGAGTTATTTTTTCAAAAGAAGGTCCAGAAGCATCTGCAGCAACGACAAAAGCACTTGCAGATCTTGAGGATCTAAACGATGTTGCCTCGCAAAAATCCACCGCAGCAGCCATTGATCAAGGTGTTCGCGGAAATATTATCGTTCTGTCTCTTACTGTCATATCGTTTATTTTAGCCATTTTCATCGGCATTCTTTTCTCTAATCGCCTTACTTCAACGTTTAGCAAATTTGCCGGTAATCTTTCCGAGAGCGCAACCGAACTGCATTCAGCCTCATCCCAAATTGCCGAATCGGGAACAGAATTATCCGCAAGCGCGACGGAGCAAGCGGCCGCACTCCAAGAGACCGTGGCTTCGGTTGACGAAATCAGTGCCATGATAAATAAAAACGCCGACAATTCAAAAACTTCTCAAGATTTCGCACAAAAAAGCCAAGACACTGCAACTAAAGGCAAAAAAGTAGTCGAGAATATGATCAGGTCGATCGATGAAATCGATCGCAGCAATGCTGACATTATGAATCAAGTAGAATCAAGCAACAAAGAAATTTCTGACATAGTAAAAGTCATCGCAGAAATCGGTACGAAAACCAAAGTCATTAACGACATTGTTTTTCAAACCAAGCTGTTATCTTTTAACGCTTCAGTCGAAGCAGCCCGTGCCGGAGAACATGGAAAGGGGTTTGCGGTTGTCGCAGAAGAAGTTGGAAATTTGGCCCAAATGAGCGGTAACGCAGCCAAAGAAATTTCTCAACTACTAGACGGCAGCATTCAAAAAGTTGAAAAAATTGTAAGCGACACCAAATCAAAAGCCGAAAGACTAATAGCCCTAGGTAAAGAAAAAGTCGCAGCCGGAACATTGACAGCACGTCAGTGCGGTGAGGTTTTAGATGAAATTGTTGCAAATGTTTCCGCAGTGGGTCAAATGACAAATGAAATTGCAACGGCGAGTCACGAACAATCCCAAGGCGTCCAAGAAATCACCAAAGCTATGGCCCAGCTTGATCAAGTCACGCAACAAAACGCTTCCGCATCGCAACAGTCGTCTGATGCCGCAGAAAAGCTAACAAGTCAATCAAAGCAGCTTAATGACATGGTAAATGAGCTTGTGTCTTTGATTAAAGGCGGCGGCTCTCTAGAATCGTCTCATCAACAGTCCGCAAGTACTTCGCGCGTGATAAAGCAAAACGTGATTCTGATGCAGCCTAGGAAAAATGCAAATTTAAATACTTTCAGCCAAAATCATTCAACGCAGTCCGTCAAAATTAAAAAAGCGGTTGGCGAAAGCATTCCATCGGAAAACGATCCGCGATTTAAAGACGTGTGAGGTCGAATTAGTTTGTTTTTGCACAAGGATTCTTATGTTTGCTAGCAGAAGTTTAAAAACCAAACTGATGATGTTATGTCTCTATTTCGCCAGTGTCACTGCCATTGTCGGTGGCGTAAGTTTTTACTTCTCGTCTCATACTGACCGAGTGTACCGAAAAGTTATCGAATCCGATCTTGCCGGAGTTAAAGTACTTTCTGATATGCGGGCCGCAGCGAGAGAGGTCCGCATGCAAATTCGTTCATTGGCCGTAGATGGTCTTGCGAAGGAGCATTCAACTCCAATGATCGAAGCCGCTCAAAAAGCAATCATAAAGTTTTCTGAACGAGAAAAGATTTACAACTCTCTACCCTTCGATGAAGGTGAAGAAAAAGTATATAAAGAAAAACTCGTACCAAGCTGGAATAAATTTCTAGAAGTTGCAAATCGCGCCTTTCAATACGGCCCAGATCAATCTAAAGAAGCGCGATCGATTATGCGCGAAATATTTTTAAAAGACGATCCTGAAAGTTCAGCGGCATACTCAAAGGCCATAGCCGAACTCATCGACATCAATGAAAAAAGCGCGGCTGCCTCTACCACTATTGCGATGAAACAAGGCTCCACAGGCAATACTATTATTCTAGCGCTTTCTGCTGTTTCGTTTGTCTTGGCGATTTTTATCGGAATTTTGTTCTCAAACCGGCTTACGGCTAGTTTTAGTGAATTTTCCACTCAGCTTTCGCTGAGCGCGCAGGAATTATATTCGGCCTCAGGTCAAATTTCCGAAGCCGGCGCTCAGCTTTCGCAAAGTGCAAACTCCCAAGCGGCTGCCTTGCAAGAAACGGTGTCTTCGGTGGATGAAATTAGCGCAATGATAAATAAAAATGCTGACAACACCAAAACCTCCCAGGATTGTGCAGCGCGTAGTCAAGAGACCGCCTCGCATGGAAAAGTAGTTGTGGAAAACATGATTCGATCCATCGACGAAATCGACAGAAGTAATGGAGATATTATGCAGCAAGTTGAATCCAGCAACAACGAAATTTCTGATATTGTAAAAGTTATTTCAGAAATTGGCACGAAAACAAAGGTTATTAACGACATTGTTTTTCAGACGAAGCTTTTGTCTTTTAACGCTTCGGTGGAAGCAGCACGCGCAGGTGAGCATGGAAAAGGCTTTGCCGTTGTTGCTGAAGAAGTTGGAAATCTTGCGCAAATGAGTGGCAACGCAGCCAAGGAAATTTCACAATTGTTAGACGGAAGTATTTCCAAGGTCGAAAAAATCGTCAGCGACACCAAAACAAAAGCCGAGCGTCTTATTATTCTTGGTAAAGAAAAAATTGCAGTCGGGATTAAGACAGCTCGCCAATGCGGCGAAGTTTTAGATCAGATTGTAGCGAACGTCGCATCAGTGAATCAAATGACAAGTGAAATCGCAACCGCAAGTTCGGAGCAATCTCAAGGAGTGCATGAAATTACAAAAGCAATGGCCCAACTCGATCAGATTTCTCAGCAAAACGCAACGGCTTCGCAGCAGTCCTCCCACGCTTCGGAAAAGTTAATTGAACAATCTCAGAATTTAAACGAGATGGTGAAAAACCTAGGCCATCTTATAAGTGGCTCAGGTCCGCTAGATGAAGTGCCTAATGATTATTCCAATATTATTTTAATTAATAAAAATAATATTCCCAGTTTGAAATATTCCAACCAGGAATCTTCCATAAAGTCGAAGAAAACTTATAACGAATAAGGATATATGTCGTGACTGAAGCCTTGAAAAATCTAGATCGAACCCAGGTTGATCTTGTCGATGAAGTTTCTCGACTGGTAAGTAAAATAACCGGCGTGCAGCTTGGAGAACGTCAATCCCACATGGTGCTAAACCGCGTAAAAAAGCGCCTTTTTCACCTGGGATTAAATAGTGAACGCGAGTACGCAACTTACCTTCAAAATAATCGGGCCGAAGAATCGAAAGCACTTGTTTCGCTTTTAACAACCCACCACACATATTTCTTCAGAGAATTTTCTCAATTTGAATTTTTAGAGAAAACCGCACTGCCTAAAATTATTGAAGCCAAACGGGCCGCCGGTGATAAAACGATCCGGATATGGTCTGCTGCCTGTAGCCGCGGCCAAGAAGTCTATTCACTAGCTATGCACGTTAACCATGTCCTGTCTAAAACGGCTCCAGGACTTACTTTCGAAATTCTCGGATCCGACGTGGACCCAGAATCGGTAAAAATAGCCGACAACGGCGTCTATTTGCATAAAGAAATCCAAGAAGTTCCAATGCATTTTTTGGCCGGAAACTGGGCAAAAGGCACTGGTGAAATTGCAGAATTTGCAAAAGTAAAAAAAGTCTTAAAAGATCGCTGTAAATTCACTGTCATTAATCTTCTCGATTTAACAAAACATCATCCATCAAAGAAATTTGATATTATTTTTTGTCGCAATGTTTTTATTTACTTCTCGCCTGCGCAGATAAAATTGATTTCTCAAGAATTCTTGAAAATGCTGGATAAAGACGGGTATTTTTTTATAGGAATCTCCGAAAATCTAAATGGACTTGGATTGCCAACCTCCTCTGCCGGGGCATCTATATATCAACATGCCGCAAAACATCTAACGGTTTTGAATTCAGAAAAAGCCACTCTGACGGCGCCAATTGTTCAACCTAAGAAACCTTTGCGAGTACTGTGCGTTGATGATTCACCAACTATTTTGGCACTTCTTAAAAAAATTCTGACCGTAGAACATGGCTTTGAAGTTGTAAATACCGCCATTCATGGCCTTGATGCAGCCAAAAAAATTCACGATCAGGCGTTCGACATTATGACGCTCGATATTCATATGCCCGAGCAGAACGGACTGGAATATTTAAAGTCACAAAAAAATGCAACGCATCCTCCTGTGGTTATGATTTCGTCGGTTTCTCGTGATGACGCCGATTTAGCTTTCTCTTGTCTCGAAGCGGGAGCGACCGACTATATTGAAAAACCTGCCCTGTCAAACCTTTCGGAGCGAGCGGATGAAATACGCACTAAATTAAAATATGCGGTGGAATTTTCATCCAAAAAAAATCTCCATTTTGAGCAGTCTTTCGCCAAAGGAGAAGGAACGATTTCGCAGGTTGATAAGAAACTTCGAGTCATTTCCGCAAATTTATCTGATCGTAATCGCGTTGCCAGTTGCCTTAAATCTTTACCTTTGGGACAACCTGCGACTGTTATTGTGGTAGAAGGTGCGGGTGGCGGCCTGTCGTCTTTAGTGACCTTTCTAAATAAAGAAGTGAAAAATATCCGCAGTGACTTACTAGAAGATTTTGTCCCGTCATCTTTAAAGTCGAATAGTTTTTATGTTGTAGATGCCAAAAACTTTTATCCAAAGATAGCTGCTTTGACGAACTTGGACCAAATTTCTGTTATGATTTTCGGAACTATTTCAAAGAATGCGGCTATGGTATTTGCAAAAATTCCAAACGCTCAATTTCTGGTTGAAGATAGCCCCGTAGCACAGGAAATCGGCCCACTTTTGCAAGCTCGCTTGATCCCGCTTACGAGTTTTTCATACCACTCCCAAGAATTTTTTGTCCGAGGTAAAAAATGACTAACCCTGGGATCCAAAAAGTTTCTGATAGCCCAAAAGAAAGTCTTTTTTTAGAAAATTTAGATGGAATTTTTTTAAGTTTTTTTTCCGCAGACAGTAACATCTCCTATACTTTATCAACGGCAACGGTTAATTCAGCGAATCTTGCGAAAGTATTACTCGAAGCCAAGACTTTTTTCAAAGCAACTTTCGAAGTTAAAATCATCGGATCAAAAGACGTTGCGGGTTTTGCAGAGGATTACTTTCAGAAAAACAACTGTCGAATCAAGACTTGTATAAAGCGGCAAAGTTCGCGATTTTCCCTGGTCTATTTTCCCAAGACGGGCCGAATTCGTTTGGAAAATGAAACCCTAGTACAAAATTCCAGCAAATTAAAAGTTTTAATCGTTGACGATTCTGCCACGATTCGAAAACTTCTAAGTAGTCTTATTGCTACCGATCCAGAACTTGAGGTCGTGGCCATGGCGGAAAAGCCATCGGAAGTCGAAGCGTTACTCTTAAAATTCAAACCCGATGTTATGACTTTAGATATTCATATGCCAGAGATGACTGGAGTGGACTTACTAAGAAAACTTAAACCAAAATACACCGTACCGACGGTGATGATTACTTCGATTAGCAAAGAGGAAGGGCCTTTGGTTTTGGATGCACTCGAAGCTGGTGCCATGGACTATATTCAAAAACCTAGCATGCACGAATTAAAAAATTTGGCGCCGGTTATTCTGGAGAAAATCAAAATCGCAGCACGTTCACGTAAAACAGTCAAAGTTAAAAAGCCCGTACAAGTTCTTCTAAAACAAAATTACACTATGGATCCTGATTCCTTTATAGCAATTGGGTCTTCAACTGGTGGGACTGAAGCTTTAAAAGACATCTTGACTCAGCTTCCTGAATTTATTCCGCCGATTGTGATTGTCCAGCATATTCCTGCGGTTTTTTCGGATGCTTTCGCTCGAAGAATAAATGATTTGTGTCCTTTTCACGTCAAAGAGGCCGAAGATGGTGACCCTGTGGTTCCAGGAGTCGTTTTAATTGCTGCTGGCGGTAAACAAATGCAAATTGAAAAATCAGGCGTAGGCCTTGTTGCGCGGGTGAAAGACGCGCCGCCAGTCAACAGACATTGTCCATCTGTGGATGTTTTGTTTGATTCTGTGGCTGAAATAAATGGTAAAAATATTCTTGCGATTATTTTGACAGGAATGGGTGCAGACGGCGCAAAAGGGTTACTGAGATTAAAAAACAAAGGCGCAAGAACAATTGCTCAAAATGAAGAGTCCTGTGTGGTATTTGGTATGCCGCGGGCGGCAATCCAGCTCGGCGCAGCCGGAGAAATTCTCGCGCTAGAAGATATTGCCGAAAGAATTCTCGCTCACACATGCCGCTCCAAACGCTCGGCCTAAAATTAAAACAGAATTCAATTTTCAAAACAAAAAAATTTTTAGTTTTTATTTTTTCCGTAACAATTCTCAATATATAGTTGTCTTTTAGATCCGAATTAGTTCATAATATTATTTGATAATCTTTTAATCTTTAATATTTTTTATGAATGGAGCAAACATGAAGTTTAGTTGGACAGGACGATCAATTGCATTTTTAATGGGAGTTTTGCCGTTTGCAAACGCATCACGCGCTGCAGATACGAATCTTCAAGTAGCGGGAATTGAAGGCCACCTTGGAGCACAGTGGCGAGCCGAAATGGAGTCGAATGATCATGGCTTAATGAAAGACGATAACAATTCACCTTTACGTACTCAAACCATGGCACTCAAAACATTTAAGTTAAGACTTCTGGGAAAATTTAGCCCAACAGTTGATTATAAATTTCGCTACAATTTTGTAAATTCTGGCATCGAGCATGCGAAAATGAGCTACTCCCCAAGTTCTTACATCACTATTGGAATCGGAAACGACCAGGTTAAGCAAGGTGGTTTTGAAATGAAAGCTGCAGGATACGAAACTTTCATGTACTCGCCGTACCATGATACCTGGAAGCCTTTTAAGGAATATGCAACTGTTTTAGATGTAACTTTAAATCTTGCTGGCAAAGTGACTTTTGAATTAACCGAAGATGTAGCGACTAACGATTACCCAGCGTCTTTCGACGGCAAAACCAATACTGGTGCGGTTACCACTACCAAAACCCAACCTGGAATGGCTTTAGAATGGGTAGGGGATTTTGGTCCAATTAAACCATTGCTACAGTTTGGTTCTTACGACACCAATGCATCGCGCTACATAGTGGCTGGAGTAAAAGGTAAAGTTGAAGGTTTCGAAGCTTCGTTTGATTACACTTTGGATCGTCGTGCCCGTCGCTATGCAAATAATAAATACTACGATCAGCTTACAAACATAACCGTTATGGCAAGCTATGATATTCCCGAAGTTGCTAAACCATTTCTTACGTTTGCGGGATACAAAAATAAAACTGCCAGTGATGACGATGTTGGCTTAAAAGAAGCAACTTCAAACGGTAAAGCAAAATCCGCCACCGCCGCTTCTCCATTTGATGATAACTTAGGCGCTAAAAACTTCGAGCAAAATGGTGTGGCTTGGTCGGTAGGAACATTTTTTATGCAACACGAGAAAAACTTTCGTCCCTATGTTGCCCTTACGAATCGTGGCGGAAAATTTGCGGTTGCAGATACAGGTGACCCGTCACGTGAAGACACGAGAACAGAAATGTCCATTCGCTTAGGTGCCTGCGGAGAGTTTTAAGACATAAGAATTATTTTTAATAGCATCTTCGCCCGTGTTGAATCCAATTCAGCATGGGCTTTTTCTTTTAATAGACTTGAGCGAAATATAACTTTAGGGCGCAATCCTACATTCGAAAAAGTTATTGAAAAAAACCCAGAAACGCGCGCGATAGAATAATCAATCGTGGCGGATTGCTAGTATAATATAAGGAGTATGCGTCGCGTCATGCTTCCTGCCATAGGTAAGTAAAAACCGGGTTTGATCGAAACCTAACGTAACATTTGTGACTGTCCCTACCGATATTTCGAATGGTTCGGTTTGTGACAGATCTAACTTCATAATTTCAACAACATTTTTCACAGAAACTTCTTCAGTAATTCCCTTCACACGTAATTCAAATTCTTTTTCGGTATCTATGCCAAAATCTCGAAGGCTTGTTTTTTTCTCAAAAGCACTCGCGAAAACTTTCCAGAATATATAGCTAACCGATGACACAACTCCTGAAGCACAGCTCAAAGTTACGCAGTTTTTAAAAAATACATCAGGCAAGTATTGATTTGCAATTATCCCCACCGAAGTCAGAACGAACCCAGACGCTGATGCAAAGAGGATTCTGTCAAAAGACTTATTTAAAGCCTTGTTGTGGAGACTATCTTTTTCGGAAATATTTTTCGCCATTTCGACGTAAGCCTTTTCTTCGGCCCATATTTTTGGAATAAGCCTACCAGCTTGAAACATTATGTCACCTACCGCGCGGCCCTCAGCATAAATAACTCGAGCTGTATGTAAGTTAGCCCCGTCCAAAAGAGCCTCAAAATTTTTGAAAGTATCGCCATTTGCTAAATCTTTAAGTCCATCGATGAGGTCTAGTTCTTCTTTTGATTCTGCAATCACTTTTTCAAACCGCGAATCTAGCAAAGTTTGGCATTCAAAGGCATGAATCTCTCTTACAGGGAGCAGGTTCTCGCCACTTTCTGCTAAATTGGCAAAACTAAACCCAAGATTTATTATCAAAAATTGTAGCAACAGGTTTTTAGACACAAAAATCCTTTGTTTTCCAATTAAATAAACGGTGCTCACAGCAAAAGGCTTACAGTAATACGCCTGAGAAATACTGCAACCAAATAACACGATCTTTAGCAATTAGGCTGGCTGGCCAAACTAAGGCTTGTTTTTAGTATTTAGATTCATTACAAATGGGAATATTAAAATTTTGTAGTTTCCTGCGAGCAGAGCCAAAATGAATCGATTAGTTTTTTGTTTTTTTGTAGTTTTAATTGGACTGTCGTTCGATGCTTTTGCGAATACAATGAGTCAATGCGAACTTCAATATGTGGTTTCAGGAAATCAGACCGCAGAAAATATCCTGCAAAAAAAATTCGATTTCACCAAGCAGGAAGCCCAAGTTCTACTTTCCGACCCTAGGCTCAATCAAACAGTTCTTGATCTTTTACTGGCACAAAGTGAGCTTCTAGACGGGGTGCACCTCAAAGGCAATGTTTACAACTCTTTAATTAAAGAAATGAAAACTCCTGATTACCATGAAACTAATTCCGAAGACGAAGAAATGGTGCTGATGCTATCGCTTCACGCAGCCGACCTTTGGCCGATTAACTTAGACGCTATTGTTGGAAAAACCCGACTTGTTAACGATACCCTTGCGAAGGAGAACGTTAAAGTATCGCGTCCTGCGTTTGAACTACTTGTAGCGGCGATTTCTCGTTATAATTTTCACGAAATCTATGCGCCTACTTTTTCTAAAGAGCATATTCGACAACGTAAAGAGACTTTATTAAGTTCACTCTCCAAAAGCGAACAATTAAATTACTTTTCAGAGCAGGTTAAAGCCTACCCTGTTGGCTCAAGAAAAGCACTTGCCGATATGGCTCGGGGTTACCAAAATAAATTATCATCTTACTCTCTCGATACGATTTTAAGTCCAAATCGTGATAACAAATCTGTGGCGAAAACAAACGTCGAACGGAGACTTTTCGCAGGCGGCCTGGAACGAACTCAAAAAGCCCTTAACACTACCGATTTGCAGTCATACTTCCAATTTGCCTCGGCAGCACTTGGGTATTTTGGCGAAAAGTCTCATGGAAGTTCCCGGGAAATATTTGCTTCGATTGAATCCCCCGTGATGCTGCTATTGTATAGCGGTGATTTACCCAAAAAGTCTTGGAAAGATTGGACTCTATTTTATGAGCAAAAAATAAAACCCGCTGAAGTGAACGAGATAAAAACTCAAGGCGGGCAAATACCTGAATTTTATTTTGAAATCGAAAAAGAATTTTTAAGGTTAGTTGTTAAACCTTCTAACGTCGATAATATCTCGCCTAAGGAATTAAAAAGTAACATTGCAAGCTTACTTCGAAGGAAGTTCGCAGAATTGCAGTCTCTAGCTCAGTTTGAGTTACAATTTAAAAATACAATACCCGAAGAAAGAGTCTTTGAAGAAAACGAAACTCCGCAAGAAGTACAGCTTTTGCCAAGCCAAGTTCGGTATATTATCCCCGAGAAAAAAATTGATAAACTGCAACCTGAAGAGCTGGCCAAAGATTTGGTTGCTATGACAAAATACATTTCTCAGTTTGGAGTCAATGTCAAAATTGGCGAGGATATTGCTCAGCATTTTGCGATTCGCGATGTAAAATACCGAAGGATCTTCTTGAAAACACTCATTGCTCTTGTCGAAGGGCAAGGATTTGCCATTCCTGCCGGTACCAAAGAATTAGCCACTGAATCGGGCGAAATTTACGAATTTAATCGGCTTGGATCTTATCGGTTATTCTTTGCTTTTTATAATCAAAATTTAATTCTTCTAGAAGTTGATCACGTCAAAGATGGCGCGACTTTACAATCTCAGCAAAGAGCGATTCTTTTATCTGAAAAAAGATTTTCGGAATTTTTGATCAGAAACAAACTGAAAAAGCGAACTTTACAGCCCACTTTTCATGCACCAAATATTCTTAACTACAGCCTAAATACTGATCGCGGTTTGTGAATGCGTGACAGGCCGCTAAATTTTGCATCAGATCGCTTAATACTTCGGCATCAGTCTCATTTAAACTGCAATTTTCTAATGCCGACAAAATATTTTCACCGTTTTTTATTTGATCAACAAAAGCAAACATCACGCTTGGGATTTCAATGGGAATAACTTCCAGGTGATTCTTTTTGCAAAGTAAAATTCCAGTTTTTAGCTCAGATAAATTTTTTTTAAACCATAAAGAATACAAATCTATTGAAGTCTCTGGCTGAAAAAACAAAATATCGGAACGCAGAAAAAGTTTAGACATATCTTTAAACGCATCATCTCCCGAAAAACTTGGATCTTTACTTGGATCATTTCCGTGCAGCAAAAACCAATATCCGACACTTATAGAAATCACATCAAAGAAGCCCGCTTTATCTGAAAATTTCTTTTCAGGCTTAAGTACTTCGCAAATATGTTTTAAGTTCTCCACAATATTGGAATACCTGGTACCAAATTTTTCGAAAAAGAGTTCTAGCGCTTCCATCAAAAAATCCTTGCCGAAAATTTCTGAAACGCGCTCTAAAACTGTGGTGGCTAAAACAGTTAAAATTCGCGCGCGGTAGGCAGTTTGATATATTTCAACCCGGGAGTTCGGCACGAGTGCAAACATTCTGCTTTCTAGTTCTTTGCCACAATTTATTTCGCCGAAAAGTTCGGAAAGATTAACCGCGCTATCATCGCGTTCGATAATAGTTGGAAAAAGACCCACAGTTCGCAAAGCGCATTCATACAAAAACCACACTTCGGACGAAATAAATTGATCGTGGGTATCATGAAGAAATTCTTGTTTATTCGTGAATCCAGATAGATGGTATTGAGAAACAATTTTTCCTGGAATTTTTTTTAGTTCTGTAAAAGCATCAAACTTTAAATTGTATGCCGACACATATAAATTATTGATATCTAAAAGCATTTTGCAGCCCGTTCGGTCACAGAGTTCCACAAAAAATTCAACCTCTGTCATTTCTGATCCAGAGGGCACAATATAGGATGATAAATTTTCTAGCGAAAGTTGCCGGTTTAATACGGATTGAACCTTCTTAACTCGTTCAGCAATGCGCAATAGCTCTTTATTGCTATAACTAAAAGGAATCAGATCGTACGTGTAAAAATTTCCACTTCGGGTAAAACTCAAATGATCCGAGACAATTTTTGGTTTGACGTTATCGCAGCAGATTTTTAATCGCTGCAGATACTTATCACTTAATGGATCTGCTCCTGCAATATTTAATCCTACTCCATGCATGACCGTAGAAAACTTTTCTGCTAAAAGCCGAGCGTAATTCCACTGCGGACCACCATCGTGATATAAAAAATTATCTGCTAAAAATTCTAAAATCAGGGCTTGAGATTTGATCGCATCAGAACAGAGCTCGTCGTAAAACTGAGATCTAAGACCGATACCCCACTGGATTTTTTCATCCGTTGGAGCAGCAGTCATACTCTTACTTTTTTTCGACTTTAAAAGTTCCATCTTTTTCTGCGGTCATTAAGAATCCATTTTTTGCAAAACAGTCTTTTTTGGATGCCAAAGAAAGCCAAGCCAAAACCCCGTCTGAGGCACTGCCAGAGATATTTCCGGCACAATCGGCGGTTTTACTTTTAGCAAACTTATTATTAAAAGCCTTGTTTGCAGCAGCAATTTCCTTGTCCCCGATTCCGCAACCGTTAACATCTTTTTTAGTTTGAATTCCGTAACATTGCACCGACTCATCGGCTTTTTTGTCAGCCGCATTCGCCACAGATAATCCTAGAGCAAGTCCCGATGCTGCTGCGGCTATAAGTTTAAATTTGTTTTCCATATTAATGACCCATTATTTCTTAGGAGTTGTTTTCGAAACGACTTTTACTTCATCACGCACTGCCTCGGCAGTGATGATAATATCTAAATCATCGCCAACAACCACTTTTCCATCTGCAAGTGCGGCGAATTTAAGTCCAAATTCTTTCCGATTAATTGTTCCTTTTAATTTAAACGCCGCGCGCTCCTTACCCCATGCGTTGACATTTCCTTTATATTCGCCTTCGAATGTTACGGTTTTTGTCACATCACGGATTGTTAATTCGGTTTCGACGTCGAATTTTTTGTCAGTTTTTTTTGTAATTTTTTTACTGACCATGGTCAATTTAGGGAATTTTGTAGCATTAAAGAAATCATCACTCTTTAAATGTGTATCGCGCTTGGCTATTCCTGTGTCAATAGAATCCGTTTGGACTGAAGCCTTAAATGACGATACTTCCAATGCTGTGGGACTAAACATTAAATCCCCGTAGAATTTTTTAAATTTTCCTCGAACTGTGCTGATTACTAAGTGCGGCACTTCGAATTCAACGGTAGTGTGCTCAGGATCTATCGTATATTTCTCGGTTTTGACTTCTTGAGCGAGAGCTAACGATGCCGTAACCAAACTGGCGCTAAAAAAAATACTGGATATTAACTTCATAAAAATTCCTTTAAACATTTTTAAAAATCATGACACTAAAAAACCGACGTTGAAACTTCTTTCAATTGTCGGTTATAACGAAAAATATTTCAACAAATCTTAATCTGGAATTTAACCATATAGTCAGACGTTGGGTATTTTCAAAATGCAATTTCCAAATGGATCTTGGATTTTAAACTATTTACCCAACATTGAAAGCTGACAATCTCTTTTTCTTTCTATTTCGGCTCGCACTTCTTTTTTCTTATTAGGATCGCTTAGAGAGGTGAAAATTTCAGTCACATCAGCGCCCGCGGCCGTGATAAAAGGCTCTTCTTTAAACCATATGTTTAAGGCTGTAACACTTCGCGCCAAATATTTGCCTAGTGCTTGCTTTGACACAAGATACGCAGGAAATTCCTTCGTCTGACCATTTAAGTATTTTTCCAAATCAATTTTTAACTCTGCAGCTTTTTCTAGACGGTCATCTAAAGTAAAACTTGAAGCAATCGTTTTGCTTGCACCACCACTTTTTTTCCGCTCGGTCGACTTAATATCGGCTAATACTAACTCAATACGTTCATTGTCCCCGATTAAATTCTTAAATTCATCAGATAGAATATCGTTATGAACCGTCTTAGCATCTACACCGAGAAATGCGCCAAGGCTTGCGGCGGAAATATGCGTTGTGACATCTCCAGATATTTTCTTTAAACCTAAGTTGCTTATCATTGCAACATACCATTCCAGTTTTTTCCCTGACTTTCCTGTCAGTTTGAGTAGCTCGATGATGCTATTAAATTCTCTTTCCTTCTTAACCATTCTAGATTTTAGTTTATCGTTTAATAATCCTGACTCAAACATTTCTCGAAGTGAATCGGCATCTATCGAAAAATCGCGTGAAGCAAAAGATTGACTCAGAGCAGTCCAATTTGCAAAATATTTGGTTTTCTTTGGGTCTGCGAAAACTCCAACTAAACCATCAGCGGTTTTTTCCTGGCGAATATTTTCCGCAGCCTGTATTTTGTTTACTAATTCTTGAGCTTTCGGACTTAATTGATTGAATCGGTCCTGGTTACCGATCAGTTGCGCCAATTCCGCAGCAGTGACTTTTAAATTCTTAGCGGCAAGCGACCGGAGATTTGGTTCGCCGTCGGGAAATATGGTTTCAGCTAAAGTATTTAATTTATCAGTCGCTTTTGCAAAAGTTCTTTCGCGTATAATATCTTCGATCTTCTTTATTAGATCACCAGTATCTTCTGTGAACGTAACATCATCTTCAAAGGCCAAAGTATCGATGTGAATAAGACCAGGTTTCGGACCGTTGGATCCGTTTCGCACTTTATCATTCTCTGCTATTTTTGCTCGAGAAAGATATTCCGCCAAAGTGTCAATACGGTCGTATGACGACGCAAATTCCAACCAAACGGCGTCAATTTTCCCCGCTAAAAACCGCAGCAACCTACCCATTCTTTGAATGTAATCAGTCTTTGAAATAATAGGAGTGAAGTTTACAGCACCGCTTGCTACTGGCAAGTTTAAACCTTCTTTGGCCATTTCAATCGTATAAAGGACCTGGAATTCACCTGCAGTAAACCTTTCTTTGACTGAATTGCGCTCGGTCTCGCTAAGCTCACCATACAAAATATCTCCAGCGATGCCGCGTTGACCAAGTTGAGCGGCAAGGACACGAGCATAGTTAACATCTGGACAATAGGCTATGATTTGCCGGAGTTTTCCCGAAGGCAATGTCAGATGCTTTTTGATCTCTCCAGCAAACATATCGAGTTTTTTGTCGATCAGCAATTGTGCGACGCGATAATCGGAAGGACTTGCTTCCTTGGGCAATTTTTCTTGCGCCAATTTTTCGGCAGCTTGAAATTGAAGACCTGCTGACGATATCTTTTCCGTCAATGGCACCGAATAGCCGGCTTCTTTAACCGTAGAAGTAGTTAAATCTACGATGACTTGATTGTCAAAAAATGACTTTGCAGAAACTCCACTGTTTTTAGCGTGCGTCGCGGTTAAACCTATAAATGTTTTTTCATAACCCGAAAGGCTTTTCTGATAGACAGGTTTTCCAGGACTTGATTTCGTTACGTCTATTCCAGAGGCAAAATATTCAATCGCAGATTTAAACCTCGTCGCTAATGCACGATGCACCTCATCCACAAAAATAGCATCGAAATGATTGGGATCTAAACTTTTCAGAGTTTCAAAAAAAGAATCAGATTCTTCTTTGGTCATCGATTCAGCTATGTCGGATTCCTCATCCAAACCTTCAAGAATCGGCTCAGTGCGTTCTTTATTGTGGTAAGCCAGACCTTGAGTAGACACAAGTAAAATCGGCTTTTTCAATTCACGCAGTCCACCGCGTCCACCATAGTACCTTCCAACCAAGCTCAGTGCATGAATATTTGCTTGGGCGGCAGATTCTCCTTCGGAAATAAATTGAGCTTCCAAATAGCCAGTAATTTCACGAAAGTTTTGCTCTAAGAGGTCATTTCGGTGCACTGTAACCATTACCTTAAAGTCACGTTTGTCAGAGCGAGCTCTTTTTGCAGGTGGAGAATTGTAAATCATGTGTGCAAGTAACCTAGTCTTGCCGATGCCTACGGGCAGAATCATGATTCCTCGGGTTATATTTTCGGAAAGATGAGAATTAAGCTGCCTAATGGCATAATCTTGAACAAGTGAGAGTGAAAGTCTGTCACCATGACTTCTTAACATCGAATTGAGCGCGCTATCACCAATGAACAAACGACGAATTGAAGCAAAAGCATTGCGCAATGAAGTATCCTTCGAGTCTTCTGAAAAAAGGACTTGTCCCGGTAAAAGTGAATGAAGAACAGCGTCGCGAGCAGCAAAGTTCAAGACAGAATCTTCTGAGATTTTTGCATGCCCAAGTATTTTTCCAATTGCATCGGTCGTCAAAGTGACGTTTGGAGTAGCAGGATCATGAGCTGCAACAATTTCGATTGAATAGTTACCATCGAAAGATTCAATGTTCAGACCATTTTCGGTTTCTAAAATTTTGGTGTTTGGCAACTCATTAAAATTTTTGACATCGACAGCCAAAGCTAGCATCGCTTTTAAAGCTTCGAGCTGCTTTTTGTCAACAGGCCCCGCATTTGCCATTAACGAAAAAGATAAAAACACAATGGATAATGAAAATCTGAGGAAATGAATATTAACCATAACAAGGACTCCTTAAAGTATTGCCAGTGTGTAATATTTAATCTTAAACGTGTCAAGTCCTTTAACGGAACGCAATAATTGCCTAAATTTTGATCTTGCCCTTGTTTGAAAAATTGGTTAGTACCAAGGTCATATTTTTCTAGGACGCTTACATGAACTTACTTATTGTTATAGTTTTTTCCATTTTAGCACTTCAAAACAGGTCTTTCGCTGCCAGTGACTGCGAAATTTTTGCAAAACAATTCGAGTTCAAGCTTTCTCTAATAAAGGACGCCTCATTTGCAAAATCGATTGTCGACGCCATACGGGAAAATCCCTACGTTTTTGATCACTTTAAGCAGACAGGTAAGTTGTCGGAATCATTAGAATTAAATGATCACCTCATCGGAGTACACTGGATTGACGGAACTTCCGAACCCCGAGTTTACCAGCTTACTTTAGCCGGCAAAACATCCGTAAATATTGAGATTCCCCGAGGTTGGTGGGCCAAGATTGTGGCAGAAAAGGAGTTCCCGGGGGAGGCGCTGCAAATTTCCACTAAACAGTCATTAGTTGCTCCTGTTGTAAAAGAAATAACCGTTCCAAACAAAATCGAAAAGCAACAGCCTAGTCCTGTTATATCTGTTAACGCAAATTTCCCTGAAGATCGTTTGTCTTACGTCGGAAATAAAGCACTTTGGACAAACAACGGTCAAAAAACTTTGATGCTCATTGTTGTAGAAGTTGCACGTGTTCTGGGTGTAGAGACTTCCACGTTGACTAACATTCCTGCCTTTAATTTTGGAATAGTAAGTAGTAAACAAGACTTTGGCGCATTGATGCGACATTTTGCAAACAGCAGAGGGTACCATGAGTTAAATGAAGTGGCGCTTAAATTTGGTTATGAATTTGCACCAGATAACATTCTGGTTTTTAATGCCCCTAAAAGTCCATTTATGACGATCTCGAGATTTTTAGAAACCAGTGAAAGACCAAATCTAAACGAAGTTTATCGGGTATTTCGCTCCGTTGGAGAGTTAGAAGCTCCGGCAGTTGGGTTTGAAAAAAGTCTCAGATATCGTCATGATTCTTTAAACGACATCATAACAAAAATTGAAAAAACACAAAATTTATCTGCCTCGCAAAAACTCGAACTCCAAACTTTAAAACAAAATAACAGCCCCCACGCAGTGGATTTAAAATTAAATTATATTTTTAGTAGATTTAAGCTTAAAAATAACGACGAACAGGATTTAACACACAAAGCTGCTGAGATTCAAAGATTAATGGAGAATTCGGATCCTTTAAAGATTCAATTTCGAAGAATTGCGACCTATTCCAAAGCGCTAGTTCCGATGTCTGAGTATGAACATCGACTGTTTGTAAAAGTGATGCATGATCACTTGGATAAACTTAAGCTTGCGAATCCCGAAATAATAGCCCCGAGAATTAGAGCCTCAGTACCTGTTCAATTTAAATTGATTCCTAATAGTGAAGAAACAACTAAAGAAATAACAAAAGAAATAGTTGAAGCGGTTACTGATGAAGAAGATGTTGCGACGGCGAAAAAAAACTCCTGGAATGCAAAACATTCTGCTGAACGAAAAGCTGAATTACTCAAAGTCATGTCCGACGTAGCGAACACTACCGAAAATGAGCTTCTAAATTTAGCTTTAGAAGGAAGAGCTGTTACGGGAATTCATTTTGGCAAAGTGATGGAAACGGCAATTGCTTTACGCGGATACAACTTGGAAGAAGGCTCTATGATTTGTGGTTTACGGCTTTCTGTTGAAGGCATGGGATTTCGAAAAGAGATTACCGACTTTAAACACCTCATTGAGAGTACGAGCCAGCCGGCCCAGCTCGCAGGATACAGGATTTTAAAGTCATTTCCGGAATTTAAAAACCCACCTCTAGGAGCTGAAGGCCGAATAGCAAAACGACATGACGAACTTAATGCACTCATTGATAAAGTCGTTGGACTTATGAAACTGCGGAATGAAGATAGTTCCCAGGGTTTAAACTTAACTGAGATTGATAAAATTAAAGGGCATCGTTCTTATGATGATTTTCCAAAAAAAATAGGCTTTTTAACATCGGTAGTAGTGCCCTCAAAGATCGAAATGCTAGCGCAAATGAAGTCACGTGAAGAAAGTAATCTACTAAGTCAAAATTTATTTTACGATACATGTGATAACACCGTTCCAAACGATTCTAAGTTGAAGCCAAGACCTATGTCGGAACATGAACACAAGTTATTTTTGCGGACTGTACAAGAATTATTGGACGATCTAATTCGCGGCGGATCTATTCAACCTTAATAAAATTTAATTGGAGAATTTCATGAAACTTTTTTTAGCCTTTTATTTGATTTTTATGCAGACTATTTTGCAAGCGGTAACCCCTTGCGAAAAACTTACCGGACAAATTAAATTCCAACTTGCGGTTATTAATCCCGGTGATCCGGTTTTCGCAGATCGAATTATAAAAATCATTGAAGACAATCCGAATGTTTTCAATCAATCGCACAATCTTCGAATCAGCGACGAAGTCCTTGGCGATCACAATAATCCGGTTGTTATAACTTGGGTCGAGGGCTCAGCAAAGCCTCGAGTTCTGGGTGAGGTAAGAAACGGGATTTTCGTTGTTCGAATTATAGTGGCGCGGCATTGGTGGGCGGAAACTCTAACTGAAAAGCAGATACTATCTGATCCAACTCCAGAAATAAGCCCAGAAATAAGCGTACTTCATGAGGAAGAAACTGCTATAACGCTAAGCTCTAGGACTGTTCCTGTTACCCGAAAAATAAATGGAGATGAGAAAACTAGATTAAAAAAACTACATTCGCGAATAAATGAAGCCTTGGCTGGAACTAATATTGTGGTGGAACCTGCAAAAAAACGCGTCCAAATAATATCAAATTCTTTAATAGCTATGCGAAAATACTTAGGATTAAGTAAGACAAATTTAGCCAAGGCTATAACGGAAAAATACGAACTGGCTTCTTTTTCAGGTGTAAGTCAGGCCATCACCAAGTCGGAGTTACATCCTAGCCTAAATGTTTATGCAAATCTTTACTCTGGAAATCGCAATTCTGCGAAACTATACATCGAATATCTATGCGAAATGGTGATCCGGCGTAAATCAGAATTGCATAATTTAAAAATGGAAGAAAACGCCAATCAATCCGGTACGCCGGTTTCTAATTTACCATTCGTTCAAGCCGAGCATGACTTATGGACTGGTAAATCTATCGACAGATATATCCGTATCGTGGAAGAAGTCGCCCGACTGCACAATGCAACTTTCCTGGAATTGATTAAAAATCCCATTTTTAATATTTTGGCTGCCTCACCAACACAAAGTTATGGTGCGCTTTTAAAAAGCGCGGTCGATGTAGGCGGGTACGATCTAAACGAGAGTGCACTTATATTCGGTTACCCATTCGTAGATGGCCACAGTAATACTGATTTGGATACTGGGCTTTCCAAGCTAAACATTGCGCAGTTTTTTGCCGATAGCAAGAAATCCAAAAGTTCTATGGCTTACCTTGATTTTAAAGCGCTTCAAAGTCTTGATTCCAAGCCTATGGGATTCGACGCGCTATTAAAGCGCCGACTTGATGATCTGGATGCGCTGATAGTCAAAGCGGAAACATTCAATCTTTTTACTCAAAAACAAATTTTGGATTTTGCAGTATTACGCCGACGAACTACACCAGAGTCATTGGGTCCAAGAATGGCATTTTTTTTAAATGTCACTAAAGACCTGGGACCTTTTAGATTAAATCCTAGCCGAATCGAGCAGCTTATGGCTGAATCCGAAATTTTAAATATTACATTTGCAAATTCAATTGTAGCGAGCACGAGGTTAACTCCACTCTCCGATTACCAACACCGTCTGTTCATTGACACGATGAACATTTATTTTGACAAGAATTTTCAGAAACCCATTAGTCCAACGGTGCCTCCTAAAAATTGGTGGGAAAGCATGTCGGTTGAAAAACGAAAGGAGCTTGTTTACTTAGAGGTTCAAAAAATTATGGATAGTCATTCTTTAGAACCTTTAACTTATAGCACCGGCCAGCTCATCAAAAAACTAGTTGATCACCGTCAACATGGTCATGATGAGGCCGCATTAATTTTAGGAGTTTTACCGGCTAAAGGAAATATTCTTCGCGTCTCAAGAGTTGCTGACTTTGAGTCTCTTGTTAATAACACGCAAATTCCCCATCAGCTGGCAGGCTACAGGATTTTTAGAGCGATTTCTGAATTTGCAAAAGATCCAATCGGATTTGATGCGATGATTAAACAACGACACGATGAACTGAACGCATTGCTTGAAAAAATCACGCTGAATGATGTAGCACAAAATGTTCATCTTGAAATAAGCAAATTGAAGTCCCTTAATACATTCGCGGATTTTCCAGTTAAAATTAAATTTATTTCTGCTTTTTGTGCGGGATCTAGTATTCGCATGGAATCTGAAATGCGAAAGCGAGAAAAGAATCGGTTGTTAAGCACTGGATTTATGTCCGAGGTCTCAGGACTCGTAATCGATGGTGACCAGGTCAGTATGCGTCGGCCTATGTCTAGCCTTGAACATGTGCTTTTTGTTGATACGACACTTAATTTGCTAGATGAAATGAAACGGCCAAAAGAAGGGGCGGGTTTGGGTAATCCATGAAAAAACATTAACACCACCACAACGTTAAATTGACGATAACTGCGTTGCTAGTAGCTTGAAAATGCTCATTTACTAGTACGTAAACTCCGCTTTTCTCGCCACTTTTTTCGCCACTTTACGCCTTGTTCTCCCCAATTTAACTTTGTGGTGGTACTTATAGCCACCGTTTGGGAGGAAAGCCAGTCCACAAGCTGGATCTGTGGTTAAGAACGCATAAAATCGATCGATGTCTGGCGCGCCCCTAAATCTTGGGGGTTTCCAAAGTAATTGCTTTAGATTGCTGCATTCGAGATCTTAATTTCTTTGATGTAATTTTTGGAAAAAAACCCTATTAATATTTCCATCGCCTTTTGGATCATCAGTTCATTTTCAAGCCAGCCGCGTTCTTCCAAAAATTTAAAAATAAACCCGTTGGTCTTTAGGTGGCTAAGTAATTCGGCTTCAAGTTTAGATAAGTCGTGCCACTGAAGATCTCCCGCGACGCAACTTACCGAGTAATAGAATTCCTGAATTTCCTGGTTGGAATTTTTCTTGTTTTTTACGGCCAGCACATCGGTCGTAGAATTTTTAACATGAATTGGCTCCGATAAAATAACCTTTAATTGCGGCCACTGATCGTCTGAAACTTCCCCAAGGACCGTTGCCGAAACAAAGTTGTAGCAGGCCTTTTCGTCTACGATATTATTTAGCAATAGTTCGAAAACAGCTAAATCATAAAACAGAGCTAATTCTTCGGTATTTTCCGGAAAGTCTTTTTGGGTTTTCGCGATAAATTCCGGTAAAAAATTTCCGGCCATACTAACAGAGGCATGGCTTGGTGGAAAAGCTTCCAAATATTCCAAGACAAGCTCGTCGAAAGCTTTGTCGCCGAGATTTTCAAAAACCATTGCATATTGTTCTCTTAAAACATCTCTTAGCCTAAAGAAATAGGCATTGTTGTAGACGTTCATTCCAGCTACGGAATTATTTTTAATATTTAATATATTTAACCGTGGGTCTTCTGAATTTACTGGTAGTGCCTGAGTCGCCATGGCGAAAAAATCCTGGTAGATATTTTTCATAAATCACCCTCGTAGTATTTTTTTACATGGTCAAGTTCAGCCATTAATTGTGGCCAGTCAGGAATGTTATCGTCCCATTCCAATAGAGTTGGCACATTTGGCCATATGCGAGTTGCTTGGTGGTAAAGGTCAAGAACTTCTTGGCACGGAGCATGATCATGTGTGTCAATTCGCAAATCTTCATGAACAGAATGACCCGCCATATGAAATTGTCGGACATGATCTTGGTTTAAATTTGCAAAATAACTTTGGGGATTTAAATTTAGATTCTTATGATTCACAAAAATATTATTAAGATCTAACAAGACCTTGCAGCCCGTTTTAGTGCACAAAGCGGCCATAAATTCGGCCTCGATCATAGTATTGGATGCAAAGGACACATAGGAAGAAGGATTCTCGATCAGAATCTCGCGCTGCAAATATTCCTGTGCTTGAGTTATTTTTGTAGAAATAAATTGCAATGATTCTTCGGTGTAGGTCACGGGCAGAAGATCGTGGGAATTGTGCCCGTGAATAGAGGTCCAGCATAGATGATCGGAAACCATTTCTGGCTGGATTTCTTCAATCAGATTTTTTAAGGCTTTTAAATAAACATTGTCCAATTCAGCAAGATTTCCGAGAGCAAGCCCGACTCCGTGCAGCACGATAGGATAATTTTCTCGGAGTGATTTTAAAAATTGCCGAGGTCGGCCTTGAGAGAACACAAAGTTCTCGGTGATCACCTCAAAAAAGCTAATGTTTTCAGGCTGATAGTCTTGAATATACTGATAATGCGGGACGCGGTAACCAACCCCGAAATTTAAATTTGTCATAAATCTCCAAAAAAAATGCAGACCTTTACAGTCTGCATGATTTATCTAAAAAAATTTAGATGGAATTACTTCGCCGCCATCCAAGTACCTTTTGCTTTTTTGCAATCAGCAGAAGTTGTTTCGAATGCGTGGTTTTTGCAGGTATTATGGCCTTTGCACTCGTTCGTTGCGGTCTTGCAAGCGCCTTTTCCATTGCAAGCGTTCTTCTGTGTACAAGTCCCTTTGCCATCAGCAGCTTTGTGTTCTTGAGCACTGGCAGTACCAGTTGCAATTAATCCAGCGACAACAGTGGCAGCAAATGTTCCGAAAGCTTTATTCATACGATCTCCTTTAAAAGTGGTTTATTAAATTGTGTCATATTTTAATATAATTACAACACCAATTATCAAGTGGGACTAATTGCACCGCTTAAGAGTCTTTGAATTTTTTACCTAGAAATTCCTGTTCTTAATTGCCACGGATCATGATAGAAAGGTCTTCGTTTTCAAAACAGCCATTAATTGAGTCGATTTCATGAATATCTTTCTTTATTTAAGCACCATAATTTTTCTAAGTGTTATATCAAAAAAAGCTTCTGGTGTAGAGCTAGATTCTTGCCAACGTGCCATGGTTCGTGTTCAAGAAATCTTGCAAGAGCAATCTCAATTTGAATTAACTGAACGTAAATTTGATCCAAAATTACCAGAAAACAGTGAATTGATTTTTGAACTTTGGGGGATTTATGCTGAAAACAATAAAATTTTGCTAACTCTGCCTAGTCAGTCAGAAGAATTTCAACGACTAGAAAGCGAACAGAAACAAATAAGAGAATTGATCATCATTTCCTACTGGCGCATCATTTACATACTTGAAAAATATCCGGGTTTTCAGCGCCTCGACCCATGGGAACTAATGTCGATTGCAGCTGAGGCGATCATTACATCCTCACAAAAATTTAACCATCAGTTAACTGGAGGAAAAGTTGGCAATTTTATTCAATATTCAACTTATCTTTATCGGCCATTGAGCAGCGCATTAAGGATCTATCTCGCTGCCTATCAAAGTCTTAATCCGAGAGTTTATGATAGAATTTTAAAATATCAGGCAACTTATGGATTGCTTTTGCGCGAATTTAAAAGACCGCCAACTACAATCGAAATGATACAAGCTTTACGTTGGAGCGCTGATGTTACCGAATCGGTAGGTATAGGCTTTAAGAAAAAGAATTTGGGCTATGGGTGATAATGCTCTTGCTCAAGCACGATCTTGAGCGCCGCTTTTATTTTAATTTGTCGTTCGAGCGT
>JAYVPO010000094.1:0-27767 GCA_043757325.1 bacterium | reverse complement strand
CCGAGTCGCTCAGCGACTCGGGATTGGTGTAAACGACCCCCTTTCCTTTTTTCGGTCTTGTGTTATAATGACATTAGTGTCAATATAACACCTCAATCGAGGAGATTTTTCACATGCAAGACCTTACAGATAGACAAAAAAAAGTTTTAAAACTGATTCAATTAGAAAAAGAAAAAGTTGGAATCGAGCCCTCGGCTTCAACCATTGCGCGTCGGCTTAAGATGAATGTAAATGGTGCGGTTGGACATTTAAAAGCTCTTGAGCGTAAAGGCTTTTTAAAAAAACCACCTAACGGTCGCGCGGGTTACATGCAACTTATTACAGAAGATTCAGATTCCCTTCAGGAATTTGAAATTCCTATGCTCGGCCAAATTGCCGCGGGATTTGCCAAAGAAGTTTACGATAATCCAAAAGAAATTCTCGATCTGCGTCGCGACTCTTTTGGTAAAGATGTGCTCGCTCTAAAAGTCTCGGGCGATAGCATGTCGGAAGATGGAATTTTCGATGAAGATGCGGTGATTATCACCACTCAAGTACGAGATATGAATGAAAAATCTATCCTTGCCGTGTGCGTGCGTGGCAACGAAGTCACTCTGAAAAGAATTCGCAAAGTGCGGCTTGATCATCGCGATTACATCGACCTTGTGCCGTCCAATAAAAATTTTAAAACCGTGCGCTATCCTGTCAAAGAGGTTGAAATCGTTGGGAAGATGACAGGGCTTGTAAGAAAGTTCAAAAATTAATTTGCATTGAACCCAAAATAAGTGTTTATTTGACACCGGTGTAATGTTTACACTAGTATGAGATAAGCAATGCAAGAAGAACTTAAAAACCACCTTAAATTTCCTCTCACTGAATGCGGTATTCCGCACGCGGGCCGCAGCCTCCTTCTTTCCGCCCTTGATCCCACCAAAAAACTCGTATGGATTTTAAGTTCTTCCTTGCCTTATGCTGTCTATCCACCTGCGTGGAAACCCTATAATCTCAACACCAAATTTTTTAATACGGTTGAAAACGTTATGAAAGAATCTAAACCCATTTTTTTAGAACCTTGCTTTGATATCGTAGTGATCGATGGTTTTAGAAATCTGCGCGATGAAGACTTGGCTTTTATCGCCATCCAGGCTCGACGTTTTAACTTCCAAGTAATTTTAGTTCGCGATTTCTTTTTAACTTCCAAAATTGGAAACGTGTGGGCAAAGTCGCGGTTTAATATTTTTTTTCAACCACAAAAAAATTCTTTTCGGCTACAAACTGTGCGCGGAAGCTTTTTTAAAAAGCTCGAACTGCGAGCTTACGTATGAAAAATCTGTATGTTGCTGTCAACCTAGCAAATCTTTGCGATCCGTATTTTTTAACTTCCGACGTGATGCAAATCCAAAAAGATATTTGGCTGTTTGATATTTCTCGGGTCTTAAGTTTTTGGAATCATCAATGCACTTTTCGAAAACGCACGTTGGGAGATCTTCTTGGAGATTTACTACATCGAGTCGATGAAAATTTTCTGGGAGTTTTGGCCCATCACCCGTGGCAAGCCTTGTTAAAACTTCAATCTCTTCAGCAAAAAAACTTTACCGGCCTGGTGAATTTACTCGACCGCTTCAATGCTAAACTTTATGAAGAAATTTCTTTTGAGATCTGGATTGAAACCTTTGAACATATAAGACCTTATTTGAATGATAAAAGCCTCGGTGCTAAAATTGATCTGTTTAAAAGATCTCTTGGACGTTTGGCATTAAAAAAAATTTCTCATTTGAAAAATGCTGAGAATTCCAATTTAAAACGCCGCTACGGCACCTCTGTGGCTAAAGTTTTACGTTGGACTTACGAAACCCCGAAGCAAGATTTTTCTTGGGATTTTTTTCTGGATGATTTTCCTTGGCAGTATTTTAAGCCTGCCGTGACACCCGAAGTCAAACGCCAGCTTGATTATTATATTAACTCGTGGGGAGAAATTTCTTTTATTTTGTGCGCGGATTTGGATGCTCTTGCTAAAAGCTTGCAAAATAAAGTTCTTAGGCTCGAATGGATTTTAATTTTAGAAAATATGGAAGAGAAATCCTGTATCGTTGATTTTAGAAATCCCCACTGCTTAACATCGGAACTTAAATTGCACGATACCAGCCTGCGGCAATTTGAATTTGCTTTTGAAAGCTTTGCAAAGTCTTTTAAAGACCGCGAAGATTTTTTAATGATTTCGGGCTGGAAAATTGTGGCAAGTCATTTCATTTCGAATTCTTTTCTTACCCGAGATTTTTTCGCAGACCAGTCTGCCACCCAAGTTTTAAAAATCGAAAATAAACTAAAATCAAGCTTAACTCAGTATTCTTTAACCATGGATTTTGCACCTGATCATTGTTTTGAAAAACTTTCTTCCGCAAGCTCTCACGACGATAACACACCGTCTGAATCCACGGGCCTTCGTCCTTTATTTATTTACCAACAACCCAAAGAAATAAATGCCTTTACGCACAATCTTCTTTTTACCGAGAGAGTGACTACCCACTGGTGGGAAGACGATTATCAGGTGCGCGATTATTTTCTGGAAAAATCCGAAAAACCGCGCTGGATTTTTTGGGATCATATTTCAAAGAAATGGTTTGAGCATGGATTATTTGGTTAAAGATAAAGCGGTCTCTACTCTTGAAAAAATTGGCTGGCATGAATTTTTATGCAAAACCAATTTTAGTTTTTTGATGGGAGCTTCTCACCCGGAGGCTTGTTTAAAGCAAGCTGAAAAGTTTAACTACAAAGCCCTCGCCATAAATGATTTTGATGGCGCCTATGGTTTGGCGCGGTCCCATTTAGTGTGGACAAAAAATAATGCCTCTTTTCCCCTGCTTCACGGAGCTGAGATTCATTTCGAACACGATCACGATTTACCACTACTAAAGCAAGATACGCTTTGCCTTTTGACGCAAAGCAAAACCGGCTACAAAAATCTTTGTGAAATTTTATCCCATACCCATCGCCATACTAAAACTAACGCCTTTATTCTGCTCGAAGATCTGCGTCAATTTTCGCTAAAAGATGTTATAGCCATCCATTCAACACGCGGTCTTATCCGAAAAATGGGCCCAAATCAAAGTCATCTTTTTTATGATCGGTGTAAGACTTTAAAAGAAATTTTTCCAGGTCAATTTTATTTGGCTTTAACCAAACTTCTGCATCCAAGTGAAGACTGTTACAACGATGAAATAGCCGATCTCGCAAAACTTTTAAAAATTCCTACGATTTTTTCTCAAGATATTTTTTTTCATTGTCGAAGTGAAAAAAGGCTTTCAGATTTGATGCAGACCATTCGTAAAAATTTAACCCTGGCAGAATCTGTGGGCTATTTTTTCCCTAATACCGAGCGGTCTTTTCATACTTTGCAAGAATTAGCTAGACTGTACGGGCGTTTTCCAGGCTTTGAGTCGACGTTACTTCAAATGAAAGATCTTGCGGAATCCTGTCACTTTAATATGTCTGAACTAAAATACACGTACCCACGAGAGTTTTTGCCCCAAGGAAAAACTTCGTTGGGTTTTCTTACGGAAATAACCTGGGACAGCGCGAAGGCACGTTATCAAAACATTCCCGAAAATATTAAAAAACTTCTAGAGCATGAACTTCATCTTATAGAAACCTTAGGCTTTGCCGACTACTTTCTAACCGTGTGGGATATTGTGCGCTGGGCAAAAGAACAAAAAATTCTCTGCCAAGGACGCGGCTCGGCGGCAAATTCGGCCGTGTGTTATGTCCTCGGTGTAACCAATGTGGATCCGATGCAGTTTGATGTTTTATTCGAGCGTTTTATTAGTGTCGAACGCGGCGATCCACCCGATATTGATGTGGACTTTGAACATGAAAGACGGGAAGAAGTTATTCAGTATGTCTATAAACGCTACGGCAGAAATCGTGCTGCCATGGTAGCTAACGTGATTTGCTTCAAAAAAAAATCCGCATTGCGAGCGGCGGGGAAAGCTTTGGGAATTTCGGAAGATATTCTTAAAGACGGATCCCAGTATTTAGAAGTGCGCCAATTTCGCAAAGGTGCGACTGCTGCCACGGTGGAGGCCGTAGCCAAAAATCCCGATAAAGATCGAGAAATTCCTCTTAAAACATTAACTTTGTGGGCGGAATTTGCCGAAAAAATTTATGGTTTTCCACGTCATTTGGGCCTTCATTCAGGAGGCGTGATTCTTTCCAATGAGCCTTTAAACGCGCTGGTTCCTCAAGAACCTGCGAGTATGACAGGGCGCACTTGTATTCAATGGTGCAAAGAAGACATCGAAGGACTGGGGTTTTTTAAAGTGGATCTTTTAGCTTTGGGAATGCTTACGGCTTTACGCAAAATATTTGATCTTTTAAATAAAAACAACGGAGTCAATTACAGTTTAGATAGTATTCCAAGTAATGATCCGAAAACCTACGCCATGATTCAGAAAGCAAAAACGGTGGGAACATTTCAAATCGAATCACGCGCCCAAATGTCTATGCTGCCACGACTTAGGCCGGAGAAATTCTATGACCTGGTGATTGAAATCGCGATTATTAGACCTGGGCCTATTATCGGCAAAATGGTGCATCCTTATTTAAAACGCCGGCGCGGCCTTGAAAAAGAAATTTATCCCAATGAAAAACTCATTCCCATTTTAAAACGCACTCTAGGAGTGCCGATTTTCCAAGAACAAGTGATGCGAATTGCTATGGCTGTGGGAGATTTTACTGCCGGCGAAGCAAACGAACTTAGGAAAAATATTGGGTCTTTTTCGATTAAAGGAGATGTTGGCAAGTGGATTCCAAAACTCAAATCCGGTATGAAAAAAAACGGCATCAGCGAAGAATTCACCGAGCAGCTGGTCAGTCAGCTGCAAGGTTTTTCGGCTTACGGTTTCCCCGAAAGCCATGCGGTGAGTTTTGCGCACCTCGCCTACGCGTCGTGTTTTTTAAAGGCCCACTTTGCACCCGCTTTTTATGCGAGCATTATCAATTCTCAACCCATGGGTTTTTATTCGGTGCACGTTCTTCTCCAAACCGCCAAGGCCGAAGGTATTAAAATTAAACCAGTGTGTGTTTTGAATTCCGATTGGGACACAACCTTGGAAGCTGACGGGGATTCTTTGCAAGGCTGGTCTTTACGTCTTGGATTTCGACAAGTCACAGCTCTTAGTCAAAATGGTGCACAAAAATACTTAAGCCGAAGACAATCCTGGAAAAATATCGCAGATTTTTTGCAGCATTGTGGCTTGTCGCGAGTGGATTTAACCGCCCTCGCAGCAGCCGATGGGTTGCAAATTTTTGCGGTAGATAGGCGCACAGCAGTATGGCTTTCTGAGGCCGCGCCTTATAATAAATTTTTGGAAGACGTGGAAAAAGACCCCGAATTTAGGCCTCTTTCTGAATCCGAAAAAATTCAAATGGATTTTAATACTTTTAAAACTACTTTGGGCGCTCATCCCGTAGAGGTTATCAGAAAAGACGCCTGGAATTTTGAGGTGGATGTTTCAAAGGTGACTTCGGCCATAAAACTACCTACCAAAATTATTTCTTCTACGGTTTACGTGTTCGGTATGGTTTTGGTGCGCCAGTCTCCTCCCACAGCCAAAGGCATGGTTTTTATAACCATGGAAGATGAAACAGGAATGATCAATTTGGTTTTTACGCCGCAGGTTTACGATCAGTTTCAAAAACTTATTGATTTTAAGGGGCTTATTTTTGCCGAAGGTAAATTGCAGAACGACTCGGGCTCCATATCTATTTTAGTGCGCAAAGTTTATGCTCCAGAGCTAAAAACAGCTGAAATTTTAACTCTGCAATCGGAATCCGAATTTATCCCTATAAGAAATTATATGTGAGCGCGGCAATTTTAAGGACCAAAAAATGAAGCTCCCAAATCGGATTTGCGAAGAGGCTTGGATTTTGAGTCAGTAAAAAGCTTATTTCAGACTGCATATTTTTTAGATTTAAAAAACGATGCTCCAGAGCAGTTCCGTGCGATTGGTTTTGTGAAAGCGAAGCTTTACACATTAATTTTTGAAATGCGAGTGGATAACGAAGGCGAATATTATCATTTAATGACATATTGGCCTTCTACAAAGGCGGAAAGGACACTTTATGAGAAAAATTCTTAATAGAAAAAATAGCTCTGATTTAGAGATAATCGAAAAAAAGGCACTTCGAGGAAAGAATGTTAATAGGTTTTTTAGAAATGGGAAAATGATGCCGCCACTGTCTCAAGATATTTAACGTGTGAATGTAGATTTTGGAGTTGAAGTTTTAACTGAACTTGATGCAATCGCTTCGGCACTTAACGTTAGCCGGCAAGCTGTTATTAAAATATTCATTCAAAGAGAATTAGACCATCATTTGCTTGCAAAAAGTGCTCGGTTAAATTTGAAACGAGGCGTCTAGCACCACTACCACAGGGAAAACGCATCTAAAAGCTAATAAACTAGGGTATTTCATGCAAGGACGGCACGTTTCCAGTCGAATCAGGATAGTCAATGTTGATCTGGATAGTTTAATTCCTAAAACTCATCGTTTGCACCAGATTAACAAAGTTCTCGATTTATCATTTGTTTACGAGCCAACAAAAAAATTTTATTAAAGTTAGTTAAATAACTAAATTTGTTAAATTTAAAACCTTTTCATAATGTTTAAAGTCATTGTCGACGGATAAAATTTGCCAATTTCGATGCAATGAAATTGAGAAAATCAGCACATCAGTCGATGATGCATGAATTCCTTTCGTTCTTAATTTATTGAACGTCCGCGCAGCATTTTCGTAGTCTTCAACCGTGATAGGTTCGTCAACGAATGCCCAAAGATATTGTCGGATTGCTTCAAATTGCTTTTTGTCTTTAATTCCAGACAAAATTTCTTGACGAATAGCGCCAATCATTTGAGCTCGACCGTCTCGGATAACTCTTTCAAGTTCGAGCACTTTACCTTGTACTGATCTATCAGTTCGGCGTAAAGCGAGAGACCAAACGCAGGTGTCTACAATTACGAGATTTTCACTTTTTTCTGCGGGCATTTTTATAATCAAAATCCCAATCGACTTTGCCAAAAAAATCAAGAATCTTTACTTGCTGCTTTCTTCTGATATACTCGTTCAAAGCAGCAGTTACAGCTTCTTTTTTAGTTTTATGCTGTCCAATTTTTTTTGCTTTTTCAATTAAATTATCGTCGATTGCTAAATTGGTGGCCATTTTCACACATCCTCTCACACAGTCATGTTAAATAAAATTTGACTGATAGTCAATGTTTTGAAGCTTATAAAGGGGCCACTTTTCTGAGATTTTATTGCTAAGGCAACACCTGTTTTACTGTATTATTATTTAAAGCAACCAAAGGTGTAAAGCCAGTGCGTTAATTGCAGATGACAAGGTTTTTTTAGAAAATTTAGTCATAGCCAAACTAAAAAAGTAACCAGGTGATAAATTTAAAGCACTATTGTGCGCGGACTTAATCGTTACTACAGAACTGATCGGCCTTGATTAAGCACGAATTGTTACTCAGCGAATGGCGTATTCAAGCCTGATGCAGCACGCGGATCGTTTTAGATCTTTTGGAAACCGGTAAAAGTAAAATTCGGTATTTTCCTCAAAAATTATAGTCCATTAAATTTTTTTATTTGTTTTCTTAGTGGAGAGGTGCGCATCCGTAGATTAATAGTTAAGTTTTAGCTCGCCTATTCCGATTCCTTAAGCAGCACGCGTTTATCAACCCGACTGCGTGCGTTAAAAAAAGTTGAGATGACATGGCTGTCGAAAACCATAATAGGCTAGATTTTCTTGATGGTTTGCGAGGATTCGCAATCTTGCAGGTAGTTATTTTTCATTTCTATGAAATAAGTTGGTACTCACCTCAAGTAACGATTTTCGGATTTCATTTATCTCTGGTTTTTCTGCAGTCGACAGGATTTCTCGGTGTTGATCTTTTTTTATTCCTAAGTTCTCTTTGTCTCTTTTTGCCTGTGGCAAAAAATCCCGATTTACTGCGCGGTAAAAAAGCCCTAAAGATCTACGCCCTAAAACGCGCCGCCAAGATTTTCCCCTCATATCTGCTTGCCATATTTGTTATCCTTACCTTTGCGCCGCCCGGCTATCCTAGCACCAAGGCCATGCTACGAGATTTGTTTTTGCATCTTACATTTTTGCACCCCTTGGACCGCAGTTCTTTTGGTTCAATCGCTGGAGTGTTTTGGACTTTAGGCACTGAAGTGCAATTTTATATTCTCTTCCCACTTCTAGCGCGGGCAGCTGCCGCGTCACCGAAGCTTACTTTTGCAATGTTAATTCTGGTGGCTCAGACCTACCGCGCCGGTTGTTTTTATTTTTTCGAGGCCGATACTTATCTGCGCAACCAACTGCCAGGGTTCTTGGATGTTTATGCCCTGGGAATGGCTACAGCATGGGTTATGAGCACAGGAGAAATCATCGGAGGAACAAGGGTACGTACTGTATTCTTTTCGGCTCTTTCGGTGTTCTTCACCGCAGCACTTTTTTTCGATTTAAGTATGTTGCACCAGCTCCGTTCGACACAGGATTTTTATAAAAATATGCAGTTTTTTTGCCGAACACCAATCGCTTTGCTCTTTTCTGGCTTAGTGCTTACGGCGCAGGTGCGTTTTTCTTTCACCCGTTTTT
Organism: bacterium; assembly: GCA_043757325.1. Taxonomy (GTDB): domain Bacteria; phylum Bdellovibrionota_B; class Oligoflexia; order Oligoflexales; family RGVZ01; genus JAYVPO01. The sequence goes on along the minus strand of JAYVPO010000094.1, from coordinate 19,131 downwards.
GGCTTGCAACGCGACCGTTAATGTTTTTGGGCTCAGTTTCCTACAACTGGTATATCTGGCATCAACTTATTGCGGTTAAAATGGTGCAGGCAAATTGGCCTCAGGCTATCACAAAAGACCCGCACCAGGATCAAGTATGGATGTCGGCCCTTTTTTGGTTTGCACTGTGCCTAACTTTTGTCGTCGCGGTTGCCCTTACCTTTTGTTTTGAGCTACCACTTATTAAATATTTTCAAAATAAAATTCAAAACAATTACCAGGTTAAAGCGCCATCTCCGGAGTTTGTTTTTGTTATAAATACGGCAGAACTCGCCGAGTCGGTTGCTGCGAAAAACAGAAACGTTAGAACATCGGCTTAACTAAAAAAAAACCTATTTTATAAACCGCGCTTAAGTCACATAAGCAACGCAGTTATCGTCAATTTTACGAAGTGGTGCGAATATGCTGTGCCAAATAATGTTCCATCCCAATATCTTTAATAATATGAAGCTGCGTCTCAAGCCAGTCCGCATGCTCTTCCTCAGACACCAAAATCTTTTCGAGTAAATCTCTGGTGCCATGATCGGCTGCTTCATAACACAATTTAATACCAGCACGAAGCCTAGGAATGGCTTCATCTTCTAGGCCCAAATCGGCATTAAACATTTCCAAAACGTTCTCTCCAATGCGGAGTTTGCCAAGTTTTTGAAAATTAGGCAGGCCATCTAAAAACAAAATTCGATCCGCCAAAAGACTCGCATGCTTCATCTCATCAATAGATTCTTTGTAAATTTTTTCGTGAAGTCTGTCATAGCCCCAATGTTTACACATTTTGGCATGAAGAAAGTATTGGTTGATTGCAGTCAATTCACCGAGTAAAATTTCATTTAACAGTGTAATAATTTCCGGTAGGCCCTTCATGGCGTCTTTTCCTTTTTGTTTATCTATAATTAAAACGAGACTTCGATAACGTCTTCTTAGCTTAGGTAATTGAAATAAACAACACGTTTAGAGGTTTTTAAAAATGTCAAAGATACTTTCTTATGAATTTTCCACTCATCTCCAGCATGCTGGCAAAGACTTTCGTAGCGGCTGCGGCCTTCTCGGAAGTACCGAGCACTCTGTTACGTTTTCTGCACCGCGTGTAGACGATATTCCTATCTACGCACGCATGAGTAACACGGTCAATCACCACGAACTCCATGCCCTCCTTTCCGGTCTTTATAATGCCGAATCGGCTTTGGCCTTTAGTTCTGGGATGGCCGCGATATCCACGGTATTTCTAACTTTTTTAAAACCGGGAGACCACGTAGTTGTACAAAAAAACTGCTATGGAACAACTCAAACGTTTTTTCGGCTTATAGCAAAACAACTTCAGATAACTTTTGACTTTGTGGAGTCAAAAGATATGTTAAGCGCCATCAAGCCAGAAACCGCAATGATTCACGTAGAAACCATTTCTAATCCTTTCTGTGAGGTGTTTGATTTTTCCCAAATACCAAATATAAAAGCTCGTAATAAAAATATTCTTATCACTTGCGATAACACTTTTGCTAGTCCAGTAAATTGCAATCCCTTAAATTTTGGTGTGGATTTGGTTGTTGAGAGTGGCACCAAATACCTAAATGGTCATTCGGATGTAATCTGCGGATTGGTGGCTGGAAGCAAAAAAAACATATGCAAAATTTACGAACATGCAAAAGTGTTAGGTGGATTTTTAAGCGCACGAGAATCCGTACTATTTATGCGGGGTTTAAGAACTCTCGAACTTCGAGTTCACGCTATCAACGAAAATAATGTGGAATTTATCAAACACATGCGGACTAAAAATTACGTGCAAGAAATTTTTTACGGCGGCAGTGAGCAGTGTAAACAACATTTTAAACATGGCCTAGGTGGTATGTCTTCGATCCGTTTTAAAGATTTCGTAGATGTAAAAAAACTTGTGCGTTCGTTTAAGCTGATCCCTGAAGTACCAAGTCTTGGTGGAACCGAGACAACGTGCACGATGCCGTATTTTTCTACGCATTATTTATTAACCCACGAAGAAAAAACTCAGCTTGATATTGATCAGTCGTTGGTACGATTTAGTTTAGGATTGGAAAAAGTCGAAGATCTTATTGCTGATATTGATCGCGCCGTAAAAGAGTCTATGCATTGATTATAAATTGCCGGCGATGCTAAAAAACCTTCGTGCCATCGTCAAATAACCACTAAAATCTTTGCCACAATCAGAAATTGCGCGGTTTAAACAGGTAATCTCTGCAAACATAACACTATTTCTCGAAGGTAAATGATCCATAGTCAAACCATGGCCGATTTCATGAAAAAACAAAGTCGTTAATTCGGTCTGATCTGCAGGATCTTTAGAATTCATTCTGCGATCAAAAAATTCTTTATCAAGTTCTATGTGCATGGAGTAATCGGTCTCTTGATCCGTTGGCGCGCACCAGTTGCAAAGACCTTTTGACTGAATATCTGCGGTCCACTTGCCAAATCCAACTTTACCGGGATTTTTTACCGTAAGCCCAGGCAGAATAACAATGCTTGAATTGGGAGTTTCGCCAGGCAACACTTCCGTTAGAGCGGTAAAACCCATTTTTAGATTATATTCTTTAATCAGTGCTTGGACTTTGGTTTTTTCTTCTGCATTAGAATCGATATTGAATTTAAAGACTTTAATTTCTGTTTGCGACGTTCTGCCGCAAGCGACAAAAATAAAAAGAAATAAAAAAATTGATACCTTGAAATCGCCCATTTAGTGCCCCACTGCAACTGTTTAACCGCTTCAACAAGACCGGACTGTCTTCTACTAATACAATACACTAAATTTTAATAAAATCAACGATATTCTATAAAAAATAACATTTTATAAAATTCTTAACAATATCAACAACTTAATTATTTAATCTCTGCCGCCATACCCCAAACTGAGCTGGCGCCAAATGAAAAAAGGACAAGGCGACGAAAGAAACCCGACGAAGACAGTGCTATGCGCACGGCGAGGAGGGTTTTTTGAAGTCAACGCAGTCATTTTTCTCATTTCGCGCCAGCGGTTAGTGGATTCTGTGGATGTGGTCAAAATCGAACTGAGCCTCGTCCTTAAATATGATTAGGCCGAAATGATTAACCCGAACCGTCTGCTTTTTGCCGTTCAATAATTCGTTGGAAGTATCATGCCAATTTTTCACAAATTCAAGCTTTGGCATAAAAGCATAATTGCCCGTCGTTGAAGGATCCATAAAATAAAAATTGTGGGAATCATATCCAATGATCAGAGCAAAATGTCCGTCATCTTCTGTAACGGTTTTAACAGGCCCACCATGCGCTTGAAACATAACCAAAACCGGCCGGCTCGCGTCGATCGAGGCTTGCAGATCCTTTGAACTCATTCCATCAAGAGGGATGGGTTTGTCGTCGATATCTATTTCATTTCGAAAAGTGGAAGTTCGACCTTCCCACAAATTGATTTGATATTTTTTCCAAGTACTTTTTGTGTCGAGCGCTAGCGCCTGAGCTGGCGGTTCTGGTTGTTCGTCTAAAGACGGAGTCGCCAGGATCTTCTCCCGCGCTAATGTATCCGAAGAATTTAGTTTATTTAGAAGCATTAAAATATTGCCATAAGGAGTGCCATCTTCCTTATTGGTTTTTAACAGGCGCACGAGTTGCCCCTCGCGCATTTCGTCGCCATAATAATGCATAAGTGACTGCAGCGCAGAAGCCCCACATGTGTAACTTTTACTTTGTCTTATTAAAGGAAGCGGCAAAAATTTTGCCGAAGAATTTTTGTGCGCAGTCAAAACTTCTTGCAAACTTAATAAATCCTGCGCAAAAATTGCGGACGCAAAATTTAAAATCCAAACAGACAAAAACATTTCGCAAGACCTCCTATGTCCTAACTAATTATAAGAGAATTTTTTCTTTATTTGCCAGTAAACACGTATTGACCAGCTGGCCAATTCAGTGATAAATTTTGAGTTAATGGACCTGGGGAGGTTGCGTTAACTTCTAAAGCCTTGTTTTTTATCTTGGCTTTGGCGGTATTTTACTAAAACTCGAAAGAGTTAAAAAAAGGGGGGCGGTTATGAACCGTAGGGCAATTGCGTCAGCATTCGCTGGTCGGAGTTTATGTGGGCTTTTGTTGTTAGCCACGTCTTGTGGCAGACCAGAGCCAGACAATGCAAATCAAGCCACTCAAAATTCTCAGAATTTAACGGGTCACGGTGTTCAAGTTGCGACCGATAACATTGTAACCGCAAGCAACGGTGCCATCGCCAAAGAAATTGGTAACGAGACCACGCGATTTAATGTCTTAAATCGCAAAACACTTCAGCAAAAAATCGATGCAGGAACTGTAGACTCAAAAAACCTTAAAGATAAAATTAATGAAACGACTTTAAGTGAAGAGCGACTTATTGTAGGTATGCCTACTCAGCTTCTCGATCAAGAATTTATTTTTGGAAGTGTTATCACGAAAATAAGCGACAAACACGATTCCGATTTAGGTAATCTGAAGTTAATGGACTTAGAGCCAATTCATGTTCGCTTGGCACTAGCCAAAAAAGCCGAATCTTTTAGTCTTGTTTTTATTGGGTGTGTAAAAAATTGTTCCGAATTGAGTGTGCAGAAGCCACTTGTAGCCGTACCTATCGCCGGAATAGACAAAGATTCTAAGTATATTTATCTGGATGTTTCAGCCTTGGGAGAATCCTTAAAACTTTTCAGTTTGCTTGGCGGCGAAGAAGTTCTTCCTTGGACCGTCCAGAAAAGTAAAGCCACAAGTGTCGATTTTTCTAAGTCTACTTTGGTTTTTGATATCGAAGAAACACTTGCGAGTAAAGAAACCACTGCGTTAGGTGCCGTGCTAGGAAGCGCCGCTACAGCTTTTACTCAAAAAAAAGATATCACTTTAACATCGCGCTGGTATTTGAAACTTTCAGGTGGGCTGAATTCTTCTTTCACTTCACGACCACAAGTATCGGGAGTGGGATTTTTTGAAACAAAAAGAAATGACAAGAAATTAATAACACGGTTTTCTGTAACCGATAATCCGACCGATCAGTCTCCAGTTCACTACTACGTGTTGGATGTTCCTGTTCAATGGCAAGGCGCTTTCGGTAAATCTTTTGAACAATGGAACAGCGTGTTCAAAGATACTGTTAACCGCAATGTCTTAACATATGAATTCGTGAATGCCGATGATCCACGCCGCGAAAAACTTGTGACGGGAGACGTGCGCTACAATATTTTGGAATGGGATCTTTTAAATGAAGCTTCCTACGGCGGCCTTGGACCCTCACTTGCTAGTCAATTCACCGGGCAAACTTTCGCAGGGCATGTTTTAGTTCAAGGTCCAAAAATTATTGAATTGTATTCCCAATGGTATCAAGTCAATAAATCTGCGCAGAATTTAATGGCAAGCGGGAAAACTCAAGAAGCGGAAACAACTTTACTTGAAGGTTCGAGAAGGCTTTCAAAAAGTTTACCAAAATCGGAACTAAGTTTTGCTGCAACTCTTGCCGACGAAACTCTAAATCAACCGGCGGCAGATGAGAGACTTCGTGATCAACTGGCCTCACGTATGGATTTTATTCCACTACCTGATGGCTACAGTTATGAAGAATATATGAATGGCTACTTTCTAGATTTGGTTACCCACGAACTCGGACATAATTTAGGGCTGAGGCATAACTTTCGCGGAAATCTCTATGCTGATGACCAAAAAAACACAGTCTCTGAATCTGTGATGGAATATTTAGGAAGATCTTTTCGGCACAAAGATAAAATTGGGATTTACGACCGAATGGCCATTGAATATGCCTATAAAGGTGTAAAGCCAAACCGCACGGATATGTTTTGTACGGATGAGGATACACGGTCTTCGCGGAACGTGTTTGCTAATCCAGAGTGTAGCCGAGATGATGCCACGTCAGATCCATTTGGAAATTTCGAAGCGGATGCGGTACGCGGCGTGGAACTTCTGGTCCGTCGAGGTTCGCCTATGGCACCGGAATGGCGTCTAGAAGATATGCGGGATGCATTAAAAAAAGATATCGAAGGAATGCTTCAGTATGGACTTACTGCCGAGGTTAGCTTTTCGGAATGGACCAACTGGCAGCCGAAAGTGGGCGCCAAGAGACCTACTAAAGTCAAAGAAGTTGAAGAATTTGTTTTGCAAAAAATAAAAACTTTAGTTTGTAACCCCGTTGTTATCGGTGCGGTTAAACAGAAAGCATCGAGTGAAGCTCAAGAAGTAACTCGAAAAAACATTGATGATCTGCGGGCTTTTCTGAAGCTTGAGTTAAATGCTTTTGATGTATCGTATGATTATTTGAATTGCAAAAAGTAAACAGAAGTTTAAATACTGCAAGCAGCGGAAAGAACATTCAATCCGCTGCTGTTTTTGAAATCAGAAAATTAAAGGCTATAAGAAAAGCCCGTTAAAACGGTGTAAATAGTCGCACCTGAAGCTGTTCGAATTAAAAGCTCCGATGAGATTTCTTGGTTATTGGCAATTCGGTAAGCTGCGCCACCACCAAGATCCAGACCTAAATTCATCGAGGAAGCTTCGGCACCGTAACTCTTTTCGCCTGCCATGCCGCCTTTCATTTTAAACTCTATTGCCAGCCGGTGCATTGCGAGTCCACCGATAACATAAGGACGAAATTGCGAAGCTGGCATGTTAAAAACATATTTTACATCGCCGGCAAATGTAATATCAGAAAGCGTCAGTTCAAAGCCACCCGAACCTAGAGTTTTTTGCCAGTAATCGATACTTGGACGAACAATAACGTTGGGCATAACTTCGGCTTCGGCATAGCCTCCACCGCTTAAAGTCCATCCCATGGTGTTAATACTTACAAGACCGGCACGACCACCAACTTTCGTGTTGGTAAAAGCAGAAGTGGATTTCGTGGCGGCGACATTTGCAGACATCGCGATTTGGGTTGTTGACAGTACAGCTGCGCATACAATTGAAAGATTAAAGAATTTCATTTTTTTTTCCTGTTTTTTTTATTTTATTATTAAAAGCATTATGATTTTTTTCGACCAACCTAAGAATTTTCTATTGCTGCATCAAATCTCCTTTTGAAATGTTTCTCATTTGTGACAGTATCGCCTTTTTCAAATCCAAAATTGACTGAGATTGCGGGCGGTGATTTTTTTGAATCTTTTATGGATTTAAATTGATGTGCTATAATTTTCATAAAATAAACTCGGAATGTTTAAATGGCTTTGTCTTCTTATCAAAAAGTCGGCTACGGCACGGTTGAAATTGGAATCAATGGGATCGAAAGCTTTTTACGGCTTTATTTGCTAATTTTTTTAACCGACCGCTTTGGCATGGACCCCCATCTTGCCGGCTATGCAATTGGCGGGGCGATATTTTGGGACGCACTTATAGATCCGCTGATGGGATTTATTTCTGACCGCACGCAAAGCCGTTTTGGATCGCGATTGCCGTATATATTCAGTGGCAGCTTTTTACTCTCAGTTTCTTCCGTTATTTTATTTTGCGAGCCAACTTTAACCACTCAGGCTAGTAAATTTATTTTTTTACTCGTCACTTATATGCTTTTGAATTCAGCCATGACAATGATCGCCATTCCGCATTTGGCGCTGGGTGGCGATCTATCTTCGGAACCCGCTGAGCGCACCACCATTTATGCTTGGCGCATGCTGTTCTCCATTTTTGGGCTTATTCTAGGCACGGCCATACCGGGCGCCCTGCGCCTATATAACCCATTTTCAATGTCACCAGATTTGAGTACGGCAATTATAATAGTTTTGGTACTGGTGGTGGCAACAGCCATTACGATCCATTCGACATTTCCTTTAAGAAAAATCGAAGTCAAGCAGCTTGTTGCTTTTCATTTTAGCTGGCGCGGTGTATTTCGCTACACTGAGATCAATCTTCTACTTGGGGCTTTTTTTGTGGCGACTCTAGGACAGGGTCTAAATGCGACTCTAGCTCTTTATTATTATCGATATTTTCTTGAACTGAGCGAAGGTGAACTCCAAACGGTTTTGGGCGTGTTAATGATTGTTTTGTGTTTGTCCTTGCCATTTTGGGTTTATTTTTCAAAAATATTTCCAAAGAAAAACCTGATCGGCGCAGGAATTATTATTTTGGGTGTTATGGGAAGTTTTGCTTATCCGCTATTTCCAAAGCGACAAATCATCTATCCCTGCATATTCGCAGCTGTAGGCGGATTTTGTATAGGATCGGTAGGAATATTGGAGTCTTTCCTAGTGGACATCCTAGAGGGCCTAGGCTTAGGTCAAAAAAGTTATGGGCTTTTTTTCGGCTTTTGGAAACTGAGCGCTAAAGTTGCACGTTCTTTAGCTATTGTGTCTGCTGGAAGTCTATTATCCTGGATTCACTTTACGCCTAATACATCCTTGACGGGAAGTCATGCAAATAATTTAGCAATGGTTTTCGGACCGGGGGTTGGAATTTTGTTTATTCTGGGAGGGGTTTTATTATTTTTTATAAAAATTAAACCGATCGCAGATTGTCAGTAGAAAAGAAATGCTAATTGGTTTTAAAAATTAATTATCTGACGAAAATTGATTTTCAAGAGTTATTTTAATTTGATTTAACGACAACAACAGAAGTTAGGAGGCACTTATTTTCCTATTCGGCGTAAGATTTCCGAACAACCGCGATACTGAACAAGCTCCGACTTCATATCAGGACCGCCAATAATAAGCAGAGCATCCAGCACACGTTCAGCTGCATCGAGACTTGCATTTTCAACAATGCTCTCGATAATTTCTTTGCGATCGTCTAAGTCAGCTCGTAAGATATCATTTGCCAATTTTTGTGTGAGGAATTTACCTGGCGTAGTCAAATGTCGATTTACTCGGTCGCGGTCGCCTTCGGTTTGCAGCCTACGCATAATAATTCTTGAGATGGACTCATGCGAAGTTTCTATGGCCGTTGCCATCGGCAAATCTTGGGCGTAACGTAAGTCATTAAGCAAAACTTTTGAAAATTTCTCAGATACCTCCGGTTTAACTTTCTTGTATAAATCTGCTAATCTTCGAATCGCTTTTTGATCTCCAATTCCGGTTCGCGAAACGACCCTAAACAGGGAATGAAAACAATCTTTTTCAAAATTATGCGGTAAAATCGATTCCATAAATTTTAAAATTACCGGATTGACAAATGAGCCGCGCGAACGCGCAATTCCCGCATATTCGAACCACGCCATAAAAAAATCTGGCTTATCAATTATGGCCGCTTCATAAATCCTCAACTCTAGCTTATCAAGCTCCAGTGCCTCTTTAATTGTATCTAGATCAAAATCTTTGTTTTGATTTAATAAATATGCCGCAGCTAAAACTCTAACTTCGTATTTTTTTGAACTTAAAAAAACTTCCATTTGAGCTAAATAATTTTCGGAATAAATAACCAAATATTCCCGCGCACTTTCAGAAAACATCAGTTGCGAATCAAAAGCGAAGCGTGCGATTTTACGAGATTTTAAACTTAATTTACTCGAAACATAAAAAATTGACTCCCGAATGTCGTAAATCCTGGATTGAAACTCTTGATCTTCCGGACCAAAATGTGCGGCGTTCTTTGCAGCAATGCGCAAAGTATTGAGTGCTTCATCTAAAGATATTGAGATTTCCAGTCTCTGATCAGCAGTGAGTTTTTGCTCCTTGCGAAATTCGATTAAATATTCCACACCCTTTTTTATTTTTGTAATGTCTTTAAAAACTATTAATTCAGTAATCTCAGAAAATGTTGCGGCCTGTAATTGCAACCCACCAAAACCCAAAAAAATTGTTAAAAAAACAGACCTCAAAATGGTCTGTCGCTGGTGCCAAATGAAAAAAGGACAAGGCGACGAAAAAAACCGGACGAAGACAGTGCTATTCGCACGGCGAGGAGGATTTTTTGAAGTCAACGCAGTCATTTTTATCATTTCGCACCAGCGACTATTTTTTGGAAAAGAGGTGGAAAAAATTTCCCACCCCCCGACTTGCCGAAACTGATAGCCAAACAGCAGCCGTTGCCACAGCGGTCAATACACTCCAAATCGCGACAAATGGTAGCAACCCGATTCCAATAAGCTTGGTAATAGGTCCGTAACCTTTGGAAATATCATTTCGGCGCCATTTTTTGAAAAGGTCTTCCCGGTTGATTTCGTGCTCTTGTTTTCTGGTGCGGTCCCGGCCCGGAGTTAATTTATCTTGTGGTGTCATAACTTGTGACATTGTTGCGCCTTTATTTAATTTTTTCGAAGTGGCTTGCGATTTTGTCTAGAAAATCTGAGGTTGTTAAATAACTTCCAGCTGGCAAATTATTGCCATGCACACAAATTGCAAGATCTTTGGTCAATTGACCAGCTTCAATAGTATCGACACAAGCTTTTTCCAAATTTTGAGCCCACTTTACCAACTCAGGCGTTTCGTCAAGTTTTCCGCGGTGCAAAAGCCCTTGAGTCCAAGCAAAAATACTGGCGATAGGATTGGTACTCGTGGACTTTCCTTTTTGGTGTTCGCGGAAATGTCGGGTGACTGTTCCGTGCGCCGCTTCGGTTTCGATCGTGCGACCATTTGGACAAACCAAAACTGACGTCATCATGCCCAAGCTTCCAAAGCCTTGAGCCACCGTATCAGACTGCACGTCGCCATCGTAATTTTTGCACGCCCAAACAATACCGCCTTCCCACTTCAAAACTTGCGCAACCATGTCATCGATCAGCCGATGCTCGTAGGTTAGTCCTGCAGCTTCATACTTGGTTTTATAACTCGAGTCAAAAATAGTTTGAAAAATATCCTTAAACGTACCGTCATAAACTTTTAGAATAGTGTTTTTGGTCGATAAATAAAGCGGGTATTTTTTATTCAGTGCGTACTCAAAACAAGATTTGGCAAAACCTTCGATGGAAGCATTTGTATTAAACATCGCAAGCCCAATTCCAGGACTGGTAAAATCATTTACGTCCCAGCTCAATGCCTTGCCATCTTCTCCTTCGAAAACAAGTTTCAATTTTCCTTTGCCAGGAATTTTTACATCCGTAGCCTTGTATTGATCCGCATGGGCATGACGTCCGACAACGATAGGCTTCGTCCAGTTTGATACAATCCTCGGAATATTTCGGCAAATTATGGGTTCACGAAATACTGTGCCGCCCAAAATATTACGAATGGTGCCGTTTGGACTTTTCCACATTTTTTTAAGTTTAAATTCTTTTACCCGCGCTTCGTCCGGGGTGATCGTTGCGCATTTGATTCCGACGTCGTATTTTTTGATGGCTTCAGCTGATTCAATAGTAACTTTGTCATCTGTTGCATCGCGGTTTTCCATACTTAGATCAAAATACTTAAGATCGATATCCAAATAGGGAAGGATAAGCTTTTTCTTGATATCAGCCCAAATAATTCGGGTCATTTCGTCGCCATCAAGTTCGACGATAGGATTCTTAACTTTAATTTTTGTCATCAGAAATTTTCCTTTAGTGAAGTTATGTAGAAAAGTAGTGTAACGATCGTGCCATTTTTGAGAAATCCCGCAACGGTAATTTTAAATCTATTATAGCGATCATCTCCGTTGCTTTTCTCGGTTGCAGATTTAAAATAAGCGCGTGACAGCTATAAAAAACTTTAAACAGCCCAAGTCCAGCTCCCATTTCTTTGGTATCAATAATTCCGATGCCTTCATCGCGGCGCAATACTTTTTTGATATACTCAAAAAATTTCTCGCGAGTCATTGCCCCAAAAGGATCTTTAATTGAAACTGCTAGATAATTTCCGTCATAAGCACACTGTAATTCTGCTGCATGGTCTTGTTCTAGAATTCTTTCAGATTTTCGCGATAATTTTCCATAAGTTTCCGGCGCCCCGGCGTTTGCTGCATCAAACAAGGCGTTCATTTGAAATTCTTCGCTAATTCCCAAGGCGAGCCTGATGATATTTCGTGGCATTGCGTTTCTTTCGACAAATTCAGCAACTTCTTTGTTAATTTCTTCTCTGCCAGAGCTCTTGAAAATAGATAATTTCTTTACATCTAAAATTGAGTTCAGATACTCAGAGACCCCAAATATATCTCCACTGCGAAGTTTGTTCATGGTCGCAGAGAGTTGTTTAGCGGTCCATTTTGAGTCATTGTGCGCAATAACATGATCAACCAAAATTTCTTCGCGGCCGTTTAAAACCGCACTGTAAGTTTCCATAGATTCTCGAGTAACCAAAATAATTTGCGCGCGAGGAAATTTTTTACGAACAGATTCAAACAAATCGTTATCTGCCGCATTAATTATCAAAGCAAATAGTTCTACAAAGGACTCTAAAAATGACACGACGCTTTCATGGGAAATCGTACACGTTAGAGAAAAGTCACTTAATATTTTTTTAAGTACCGACAACTCGGGCAAAGGTGTACCACTGGCCAACTCAAGAACAATTACTTTGGGTTTCGGTGAGGAATTTTTCATATTTTAGTTCGATATTTAATTTTGCTCTGAAACCATTTGATGCGTTCTAAACTTACGCGTGGGATTTTTTGCTTCGGCAGTAATTTTATCTTGCAAGGTCATAAGGCCCGCAATCACTGCTTCCGGCGTAGGGGGACAGCCCGCAACATAAATATCTACCGGGATAATTTTATCTATGCCTTGCACCACGTGATAGGCGCGGTAAAAACCGCCACTGGATGCACAAGCTCCCATGGCCATCACCCACCGAGGTTCGGCCATCTGTTCATAAACTTTTTTAATAACCGGTGCCATTTTTTCGGTGATGGTTCCGGCTACGATCATCAGATCGCTCTGCCGTGGAGAAAAACGCACGGCTTCAGCTCCAAACCGGGCAATGTCGTATTTCGGACCCACAACAGCCATATATTCAATACCGCAACAGGCTGTTCCAAAAGGATATGGCCACAAAGAATTTTTTCGAGCCCAACCCAAAAACTCTCGGTGCAAAGTTGTAAAAACTGGTATTTCAAATCCCGTTTCGTGCTTCATTTGATAAAGTCTTCCTTCCCAATAAGTTTAAAGCAACTCGCTCTCGTAAGCTAATCTATTGTGACAAATTTTGCCTCCTTTGCCAAATTGTAGAAAGTTTTAATAAAAAACTGCAGTTTAAAGTTGTGAAGGAGGCAAGAATTTTGGCGAAGATTTTAGTTTGGATTGCATTTTTTGTGCTTTTGACATGTTGGCAGCCAACCGTGCACAATTCAATTTTGCGGTGGTTTCTTCTAGTAAGGTTATAAATGGAGCGTTGTTCTCCATACCCTCAGCCCATGATTTTGCAATAAATCCGTAATCTTCTAGTCGAAGTCCGGTTGGCTTTAAGTATTCGCGCAATTGTGAACTCAATTCGGCTTTGGATTGCGGGTAGCGACCTACAATAACTTCCGATGGAACCGAGTCAAATGTATTTAAATACTTTAAGCGTTCCACCAGAAGCTGCACCTCCAGAAACCAGGTTTTAACATCAGTGGATGGCGGAGCGCCGCGATATTCTAAACATAAAGTCTTTATTGACTCATTTAAAACGCCTTTGTACGTATGAAACTTCAACTGCATTCCAAGACTGATAGACCACCATTCAAAGTCGACATAAATCTTTCTGCCGAGGACTAAATAGCTTTCCTTTGCTAAATTAAAAAACGCATCGTCCACCAAGTCATAATAACTTTTGGAAAATTTTTTTTGTGGATGATTGGCCATAGCAAGTTCACTTAGGTTTTTGATAAATTTTTCCAGGGTGGTTTTGGGTTGTAAACTTGGCGGAATCGCCTCGGGGAAAGTTTCACGGAACAAAAAAGGATAGCGAATGGCATCAGAAACAGCCAGCGGAAGAAGTTTAGATGGAAGCTCGGAAAAATCAATATTGATGTGATTTCCACCATGAATTCGTTGCGGGAGAAGTTGAAATTCTCGAGCTAATGGGTCAAAAAGAATATCTTTTTGCAGACTTTCACAAATAGAAATCCAACGCGAATATTTGATAGGAATAAGAGGCTTAACTTCGATTACATTAACGTCTGATTCAAAATGGAAGTATAGATCATACTTTGCTATGTAGATGTAAAAATTACTGGTGCGATCATCTGACTTTCTGATCTTTGAAATAAAACCATCATTAATTCGTGAAGAATAATATTTATAGAGTTTTTGCAAAAGTTCTTTATGAGTCGGCGAGTCAGGATCGATTGATTTGCCTTTAGTCTCATGAACCACTGCGATAAGTTGCGCATTAGTAAATGTCCACTCGGGCGAAACCAATGGGTCTATTCCAGCACGCAGGTCGCCCACAATGCAAAAAATTAAGAACACCAAGAATGGAAAAAACCGGACAATAAATCACTTATTTCTTTGTTGAAATAAATTGTATCGGTTTACTGGACAGCGATCAACGATTAAAAAATCAAGGGTTAATACTGTTTTTACGCAGCTAGTTGATGACTAAATTCCGGGGTGATCGTTTGGCCTAATATCTCGAATATTTCCGCCTGGTTTTTCTCGGAAAAGTGCAGCCAATCCAGAGCCGCTTGCGGAGTTAGAAATATCGGGCAGCGATCATGTCCCGCTCTCTGAATCGCTGGCGGTGGATCATTTGTGACGATGGCAAAACCAAAATCCTTGTCTTTATTTTGCGAAAATATAACCGGTGCAAAAAGCTGCACCCCCGTTGGCGGAGTAAATTCAATTGTGATCTCTCGAAATAAAGGATCGGTGAGTTCGGCTTTGGTTTTTTTATAGAGTTTATTTTGTTTTAAAAATTTATCTTTTCGCGCCGCCTCTTGTTTGCGAAATTCTTGCTGTACAAGATCCAACTGTACGACACCCGCTGAAATTAGATCTTTCACCGCCACCCATTCAAAAAACTTTTCGACGTGTATCATTCCATGCCCAACCATAAAAGCGTTGGACCAAAAATGACTTTTAAGGTTATCAAACCTCGCGTTGTAGGACGTATAGCGATTTGGGTTTTGGATAGAATCTGGCGGAAATGTTCCGTAGCGCATCAGCACAAGTGAATTTTTGTGCGTTAGCACAGCAGCTTGGTTACCCGGGAAAACGCGCACTAAGCTGTCTGCCAATTGCTGGCGAATTTCAATCGCACCGGAAAAAGAATCAAAGTGCTTTAAATCTTGTCTAATTAATGCGGAGTAGCACATATTTTCTTCCAAGGAGTAAAGGCGACAGAAAATGGAAAAGAAGACAGTCACTTCTCAATTTAATTTTTTTCCAAAGAAACAAAATTGGTAGAGTTAAATTTATTACCGCAAACCGCCGCGTCGATTTTTAAGTTTTTATCCGAGGTAAAAAAACCATGACTAATGACTTTAAATTCCTTTTGTTCAAAAAGTTTTTCTGATTTTAAAAGTTTAAGTTTGTAATGAGGAAAACTATCGCAAAATCGAACACCGCCTTGGTTGCGAATTTCAGCTTTGATCGATTTTGCGCCATAAGTGATTTCAACTGGGAGATACTCCGACTCAAAATTCTTGTTAATGGGATCAAACACATCCTGATGTCTGTGGTAAATCAACTGAGTCCATGGCCCACTGATAGTAAGTTGCGAATTGGGCTCGGCATAAAAACTTGATGGCGAAGTTTCAAACGAGCGACATGTGCTTAAAAACACCGGGAGAGTTAAAATTGCACGAAATCGATTCATACTGTCCTTTTAGAATGCTCGGGGTTGTACTCTGAGTTCGCACAATGGATAATATCTGCCGGATTGTAAAGGATTTTGATCGAATTTCGCGCAAAATGTTACAAATAAGTGCAAGTTTGTCTATTCTAACGTTTATATCGGTTCAGATATTCGAAAAGGTTTTTTTCATGCTTATAATTTTGCTCACTACATTATTTCATTTCAACGCTTCGGCCATGGAGTTTTTTACCATTCGCGACGCAAACCCGTCAGGTTCGGTAGCCGCGGTGGGATCCATTACGATCGATTTCGACCGGGATGTTAGCGCATTGGGTCAGTTAGATCGAGCTCTAGCGCCGGCATCGGTAAATTGCCCTATTAATGGTTCGGGTCAATGGGTAGATCCGCACACGTGGAGTTACAATTTTGACAAAAAATTGCCTGACGGCACAAAATGTGAATTCGTAATAAAAGCAAACTTGGTGTCGTTAAAAGGCGCCCACTACAAAGGTCAAATGCGATTTGAATTTACAACAGCTGCGCCCAAGCTTCTAGAAATCAATCCCGCCGTCGTAGATGTTGATGGCTACGCGCTGCTCGTGTTTTCTACACCTGTACGCGAGGAATTCTTGCCAGAAAATGCCTACTTCGCTGTTAAAAATCTTAAAAGTCCATTTCCTATAAAAATTATTTATGATCAAAAAATAAAAACCGAAGTTGGTAAAAAATTCTATCTCCAGAAAGATAAATTAGAAAATTCCGTTCTGATTAAATCGGTCAAAAAATTGCCCGAGGGCCAAGAAATTATTTTTGTAATCGAAAAAGGTTTGATGTCAAAAACCGGAATTGCTTCTTCTGAAATCACAAGAAAAGACCTTAAAGTTATGGAACCTTTCCGGCTAAAAATGACCTGTTCAAGAGTTCATGCCGATGCATCTTGTATTCCATTCAGCGGTATAAATTTGGAATCGACCAGTTCGTTCTCAGTAAAACAAGCACGCAAGATTGTTATAAAAACAACTCTAGATGGTAAAGAAACTATTCTAAAGCCGGAAATAGCACACAATCTCACTACAGATGAAAACGATGAGATTTCCTATGTCGCATTTAAAGGACCCTTTCCTCCACTTGCAAAATTAACCCTCGAAATTCCTGAAAATTTTAGAGATTCCAATAGCCGCCCGCTCAGTAACCAAAGCTCTTTCCCTTTGCAATTTGAAACGGACAAGTACCCACCTCTGGCCAAATTTGCCTCTGGTTTGGGTTTTTATGAATCAAAAACCACCCCCGCTGTGCCACTTACAGTTCGCGATGTGGAAGCAGACATCGAAGTAGCAACTTTGAATTTACAAGGCAATCATTCATTACCCAGAAGAATACTTAACAAAATGAAAACCCTAACAGGTCTAAATTCGTCGTTAAATTATAAAGACGCGGTGGACTGGATTATCCGAGCGGACACTCATAATCGCGAGCATTCTTTGCTCGAAGATCGGCATGTCGAAGTCCAAAAAATTCAACGCGCCGATAGCAAAAAGTTTGAAGTAATCGGTGTTCCGCTTAGTACCCAAGGATTTTTTATTCTTGAAGCAAAAAGCATGATTTTAGGTGCAAATCTTTTACAAAAACCTGCGCCTTTATTTGTTTCGACAGTGGCTGTGAATTCGAATTTAGCGGTTCACACCAAGTATGGGAAAAATTCATTGCAGACTTGGGTTACTGCTCTCGATTCGACAGAAGTCATTTCTGAAGCACGGGTGACTGCTGTAAATTGCGCGGGTAAAATCTTAGGAACCGGCCGGACAAATTCCCAAGGCCTGGCGACTATTACCGTTGCAAAATCCACTTTCCAAGACGACTGCTCCCGCAAAGATCCCTACCATGCAGATAAAAATATTTATTCTAAGTTTTTGTCAGGGGTTTTTATTTTTGCTGAAAAAAATTCCGATTTTACTTTTGCCCATTCAAGTTTTGAACAGGGAATAGAGCCGTGGAGGTTTCGTTTAGAGAGTGCTTCCGGAGATGATAGCGACGTGATCTATCACACGGTTTTTGATCGACCACTTTATCGTCAACAAGAAACAGTATCTATGCGGCATTTTTTTAGATCACAAATTCCCACTGGTTTAAAAAATCCAAAAGTAGAAGTGACCGCATTAAAAATTCAGCACGATTATCATTCCGAGAAAATCTACGAATTAAAGCCCGTAGTTTATGCTGACTCAACATTATCTTCCACATGGCAGATTCCCAAAGATGCGCCACTTGGACGGTACCGAGTTTTGTTTAGCGGTAAGATTGATAACAAAAAATATAAAGACCTGCTTTTGATAACATTTCCGGTTCAAGAATTTAGACTTCCGCAGCTCAAAGCCAACGGGAAAATAACCTACCGATTTGAGAATGCAAAAAGAATTCTACAATTTCATGGAAATCTGCGGTTTATGTCTGGCGTGGCAGCCTCGAACTACCCACTTAAAGTCAGCATGAAACTTCGTGAAGGAGGAGGTCACTTTTTTTCCAGTGAAAAAGCAAAACAGTTTACTTTTAATAGTGCGCCAGTCAAAGTTGGGATCCAAAAAGAACGGCAAAGCTCGGCTTCCGAAACCGAAATTCCGATTGCAATAAAAGCCACTGACCCACTAGGGTCGTACTCAGTTGAATACTTAACTCCGGATAAATTTACTGGAAATCTTGACGTGATTTTAACATCTCAATTTAAAGATCCCAATGGAGAAATCCAAATCAGCTCAAACCGAATTTATATCCCTGCGGCAAATATCAATGTTGGAATCAAAAAATCGCGCAATGATTCCGGACGAAATATCATTGATGTTATGACTGTCGATGGATTTGGAAAGCCGGTAGCTGGAATGGACGTTGCGGTCGATTTATTTCAGACAAAAACTTACACCCACCGCAAAAAAATCATCGGTGGTTTTTATTCATACGAATTCAGTTCTGAAATTTTTTCGGGGCAAGAATTTTGTAAAGGCAGAACAAATCAAGCAGGATTACTGCGGTGCGAAAATAAAACTCAGGCTATTAATTCCATTTTAGGATCTGTAAATTACCAAGCTCGTTTGACCGGCAAAAATATTTCCTACGCCGTGGTGAACGACTGGCTTTACACGTCGGAAGAATCTCGTGGCAAACAAGAAGATAGCGACCGTATGGATTTGATTTTAAGTCAAAAATCTAGCGAGCCAGGAGATGTAATTCGAATTGATGCGGTTATGCCCTACGAGAACGCCATGGCTTGGGTAACGATTGAGTCGGATGACGTGATCGACCAATTTTTGGTCCCCTTAACTCGCAAAAAACCTTATTTTGATCTGGAAGTTAAAAGAGCTTATGTGCCGAATGCTGTTGTTTCGGTTTTAGCAATCCGCGGACGAGTGGGTCAGCCGGCACCGACTGCGTTTGTTGATTTAGGGCCCGTCACAAAATAAGTTGTGCTTCTTGCCGACAAGTTGTGTTCAGATTTGAAAGTTTTCTTGGCAAAAAATACCGGAGTTTGTCCGC
>JAYVPO010000093.1:0-2046 GCA_043757325.1 bacterium | reverse complement strand
CCAAATTTGCGTAGCAGAATGAAAGCATAAAATTACCAGTATTGTACATATCAAAGGAAACGAACAAAGCGCAAATTGTTTCAACGTGGCTCTACCCGGGACCAGCGCACATCAAACCCCTTATTTTGCAAGTAATTATGTCAACATCCGCCCTCAAATTCGCTGCCAAATCGAAGATTTTTTCGATTTCTGGCGTGAAAATTACGGCAATTTAATGCGCACTGGCCCTGGACACTACCAGAGGCAAAAAGATATACAAATGGTCGCAGTCCCGAATAAAATGTATATACTCAAGGTAAGACGATTCTGTTAGAAGCACAGACAGGTTGTTGATATTTCAATAACCTGCCTGCGCATATGCAAATTACGTTGTATATTTAATGTTTATGAGTGTAAACTTATCCGCAGCAAGAATATTAGCTATTGGCCCGCCAGTATCTACTTCACTGATCCCCATATTGTCTGTCCATTTATTTATTTTTGGAAAAACGACCGTGTTGGCACCTGAATAGCTCGCATCCCATCGCATGTTCCCTCCTGTGCCTGAAATTTTCCCCGTCAAATTAACTGACCAATCACCCGTCGATTCTGACCAAAAGTGTTGATTTGAATTTTTTACTTCGTCAAGAGTCTGGGCTGATACGTCAATATGGAATGCAGTATAATAATAGGTTGACATAAGGGGGAGACCCTCAAAAATTAAGGGAAAAGAATTAGATGGGCCATCACTGATATGAATAATACCGCGATTTCCGAATTTTTCGCCAATATAAACGTCAACATTCGGAATGACTGTCCCATAATACGGCTCCTTCGCTGTATTTTTGATATTGCCATTAATATCTTTTTGGTTCATGTCAATATATCCGGGGTCATTTCCGCTGAAATTTGAAATACTTTCTGCTACTTTTTCTACTACCGTAGTGCCAACTGTGCTCTTGTACCCTGCCGCCCAATGAATTGTAGTGACATGTTGTATGAATCCTACTCTGATTTTGGAAATGCCATCTTTTTTCAATTGTCCTGGACCAATCAATTCAATTTTAGCGATCATATTCGTGCCACTAAAACCTCCTCCTCTTGTATAATTTCCAACATCTATTTGTGGCAATTTAGCATTTGGGAACACGTTAAAATTTGCTCGGGTGGGAGAATTGCTGACATCGTTAAATGCTTTTTCATACTGAAGAATATTGACTTGCACAAGATTGACTTTTATTTCAGCCCCTTGAATAATTTCGCCATTTTGATTTACAGCAACAAGCTTTACATGTTCGGGCTTATTTGCGAATTCTAGTACAATACCGTATTGTATCCCGTTTGCCGTATTTTGCTTTTGTGTTTGACCCACTGTCTTGGCATTCGTGCTAGCAGCTAAAGTATCTCCATTCAGTACTTTCCAATCTTTGAATGTTCCAGTAGTATCTAAATATGTGTAAGTGTATCGCGAATTTCCGGGAACATCTTCAGGACCGACGATTTGTGAATCTGCAACAAAGTTCACAAACGACAAGCCATCCAATATTGAATACTTAGATTCAGGCGTATCCTCGATTTTCAATTCGGCCTTTTGCGCTTTTACTATCGCATTTCCGACTGGAGTGATCGGCGTCACGACAATTTTGACCGAAAGCTGCCCATCCGGTATAGTTGCCGAAAACGTATTTCCGCCTTCCGGTATTATTGTTCCCGAATCCGCATCTAAAGTGTAATCGACATTAAATTGAGCTAGATCACTAAGAGACGGATCGTCCAAGCTGAAATACACTTTCAGGTCGCCATCACTCGAGCCCCGCGTAATCTCGAATTCCCCGGTACTCAAAGCCAGTTTAGAGGCGTTTCCATCTGGCGCACTGACGCTGACGGTGTCGCCACCCGAACTGCCGCTGGTACTTCCCGTCGTCGAACCAGTTGTACTGCCGGTAGTCGATCCAGTTGTGCTGCCCGTGGTGGAACCTGTCGTGCTACCCGTTGTCGAACCGGTTGTACTGCCCGTCGTACTGCCGGTCGTGCTACCCGTTGTCGAACCGGTAGTCGATCCGGTCG
>JAYVPO010000092.1:0-2050 GCA_043757325.1 bacterium | reverse complement strand
ATAAAAAGTGTAAATTTTTTTAACAACAAAGCTCGAAATATTTTTAAAACATCTCAAATTCTTGTCAACACATACCAAGGAATCCCACCTGACGAAATGGCTAGGCTCGTTAATTTGCCAGGAGTTGGTCGAAAAACGGCCAACGTTGTTTTAGGCAATGCTTTTAAACAGCCCGCCATGGTTGTCGATACCCACATGCTACGCCTAGCCAAGCGTTTAGGCTTGGCCCATTCAAAAGATCCGGTAAAAATGGAATTCGAACTTCACTCCGTTTTTGAATCTAAGGATTGGCTCGATGTCTCGCATCTTTTTATTTTTCATGGCCGAAAAACGTGCACGGCAAGGTCACCCAAATGCCACCAATGCGCAATTGCGCCATATTGTCCCTCGCGCTCTTAGGTGTTAGAAACTCACTTATGAGCTCTTCTATTTATTCACGTGTCATGCTTTTAGTTTTAGTTGCCTCAAATATTGGTATTGTTATAGCCACTTTTTTCGCACCTAGAATCATTAGTTGGTATTTTAGGCCCCCAGTTGATTTTGGAGTGAATTGTTCGCCTGCTACTGATTGGGCCATGAAGAATCTCATTAAGGCGCAATTCACTGGTGCCGTGATTGGGCTTATCGCAGCAATTATAATTTGGATTTTCATTCGCAAACGTGCTGCCCAAGAGACTTAAGACAAGACCCATGAGTAGGGCAATTTTACTTTTGCTTCTTGGCGTGATTTTGGCGGGATCTACTACTTATGCAGGTGTATCATTTTCTAGCTTTATCTCGCCCATTGAATCGTTTGAATTTGATAAGACCTCGCCTCAAAACATATCAGCAAAGGACTTTCCGCACCTCGAGCTTTACCAAAAACATCTAGATAAAGGCGGCCAACATGATAAGAATCTGAGCTGGCAGGCCCAACTACTTCCCAAAAGTCTTCACCTTCCCTTTGGCCAACCTACCAATTCATTTTCAAACGCTTATCTTATTCTGGCTATTAAAAACAATTCTATAGTTGCCATATTTAGACCCGTTGACACAATCACCGGGTGCGAAAGCGGCTGCTCGCCAGTGGTATTTCATCTCGCTTCAGACACCAATGGTGAAAAGATTTCTCTGATTGTAGACCCTCAATTTCCGCTCGAAAAAATTGGGCATCAAATTTTAAGCGAAGACGATTTGAGTAAAATTGATCGTCATCTAAGACGCCTACCGGTAGCCCTAGGACTTTTATCAAACCCACAACTCACCACCGATCACACCACGCATTATCCACCACAGACTTGGACTGCGCTTGAAGATGTTCTTGTTAAAGGTGCCGCTTATACTAGCTTTCGCGTTTACCAGGCAGCCCTACAAATGAGCAGTTATTTGCAAGGGCGACCTTCAATTACTGAAGTCATTGAAAAAAAACAATCTTTGCTCTTAGAAGTCAGTGATGTTTCATCAACTTTAGAGGCCATTGAAAGAATAAAAAGACTAGAAAAGACAAGTAACAAATCAAGCGAAAGTCCGCTAATCAAAGCCTACGTTCTTGATTTAATTTCGAACTTATATCTCTGGTCTGCCACCGAGAACCCCCCGTTATCGGAACTAGTGACGTCTTTTAATTCCCATTTCTCAAAGCAAAATTACGCCAATGAAAATATCGGCAGATATTGCAATCTTTTGACTCGTTTACTGCAAAGCAAAGAGGGAGCGTTATTTTTGTCTCGTCACTTGACTAGCACAACACAAGCACCCGCATGTAACCCATCCTTAAAACCTGTTTTGCATGCAATGGCCGAAATCTTGTCCGAAGCAACGAATCCAAATCTTGATGTGTTAAAACAAATCCCTATTAGTGAGCTTCCCCCTTTTGTTTTTAATTCTTCTAAATATTTAGATGCGATTGCCAAGGCTGCCCTGGTCCTTCATAAAGATGAGATCGCTGCAACTTTAATGGCTAGCCTAAAGGCGCGCTTTCCAAAACTAAAGCTAGCTAAAAGAATCTTGCCGAAAGTTCTTTTACTTGCGCAATCGCAATACCGTTTAGAACTTGGACGAAAATTAAGCC
>JAYVPO010000091.1:0-2058 GCA_043757325.1 bacterium | reverse complement strand
GGTCGCGATTCAGCCTCCGAATAATTTCTTGCTTTCCCTGAATTCACTAGCTAGATTATTGTCCATGTTAAATATAACTTCCCGACATCTATCATACGCCTTTTTAGTGCTTGTTATCGGCACATGTTTTTATGCGCTAAAAGAAGTTAGTACTCTTTTGATTGCTTCATATTTGGTCGCAATCATAATGGATCCCTTTTTGGATAAACTTGAACGGATTAAAGTCGGGCGCTCAACTGGAATTCTTTTTCTGCAAGGAATACTCGTGATTATCTTTTTAATTATTACGGGAATTATTATTCCGGCATTAATAGATCAATTTGATAAAATCACTTCAAATTTACCTGAATATTTGGGCTCTCTTGGAGAAAAAATCCAAGAATTGGAAACCCGATTTTTAGGACCCCATACCAAACTAACTAAAGATGATTTGGTCAAAAGGCTTCGCGATTACGGAGGTACAATCGATTTAGAAAATATAAAAAACTTTTGGGGTAGTGCTTCAAGAACAATTATTTCCGGCTATTCGGCTACTCTGGCCCTGATAAATTTAACACTTTTTCCCTTTTGCGTATTTTATATCGCACGCGATATTGATGGACTTCATGGGTATTTGGGAAACTTTATACCTAAAGAATATTTGAACATTACGATTAAACTCCTGAGCGAAATAAGATCGCACTTTCAAAATTTTTTTAAAGGGCAGATTATACTTAGTCTTGTGATGGGTGTCCTGTATGCAATTGGTTTATTTACGGTCGGGCTCAACTATGGAGTGGCTGTTGGCCTTTGCGCAGGCATGCTAAATCTCGTTCCCTATTTGGGATTAGTTGCAGGAATAACAATTTCAACTGTCATTCAATTGTTGAACGATCCTTCGCTAGCAAAACTAGCTTCTGTGTGGGCGGTATTTGGATTAGTCCAAGGTGTTGAAGCATTTTTTCTAACTCCAAAAATTGTCGGAGAAAGCGTAGGGATGCATCCGCTAGTAGCAATGTTATCGTTAATAGTCGGTGCGCAGCTTTTTGGTTTGATAGGACTTATGCTTGGTATTCCCGTCGCAGCAGCCGTTGGAGTTTTACTACGCGAACTAGTTTTAGAAAAGCATTTAAAAAATAAAAAGGAGACAGTTGAATGGACACTTTAGCAGTCATTCCCGTACGACTTTCATCGCAAAGACTTCCGAATAAACCACTCGCAGATATCGAGGGAAAATCATTAGTACATCGAGTTTGGGCGCAAGCAAAAAAAGCTACAAAGCTTGCACGAATTGTAATTGCTACTGAGGATGATGAGCTGGTTGCTGAAGCTATAAAAATTGGTGCTGAAGTTGTGAAAAATGTCCAGGGACTTCCATCTGGATCATCTAGAGTGGCGGCACTCCACAAGATGCTCGAGTATGCTGATTACAAATATTTTTTAAACGTCCAAGGCGATATGCCTTTTATCTCCCCAAATGTAATCGATAAACTTGTCGATTTCTTAAAAAACAGTGACTTTGATATGGCAACGATTGGAATTCCAATTCTTGAAGAGGAGTTCCATAAAAGAGAACACACTGTAAAGATTGCACTAAGTAATGAGGGGCAGGCATTATATTTTTCTAGAGCTCCGATTCCATTTCCCCGTGCCGGAAAAAAGTTTATGCATCCTTTATATTCAGAAAGTGTTTGGGGTTTTCGTCACATCGGTCTTTATGCTTTTAGACCTCAAGCATTAAAAGTGTTTGAATCGAATGAAGAAAATTATTTAGAAAGTGTTGAGCGGCTTGAGCAGCTACGGCTGCTTTCCGGGGGTTATAAAGTTGGAGTCTGTATTATCAAGCCTGAAGAAGCTGAGGGATTTATCGAAGTTGATACCCAAGAGGATTTAGAAAAGGCGCGCGAGATCGCAAGAGGATAGTCTGGCGTCCCACCCACGCGCCACTTCCTCTTACTTAAATTAGTCATCCCCCCTCATTTTTACTTGCTGTTTTTTATACTCTGTATATATTTACATATACTTGCAAATATATACAGGGTAATGCAATGCACCAAAGGAAACGAAATATCCTCAGCA
>JAYVPO010000090.1:0-7559 GCA_043757325.1 bacterium | reverse complement strand
GTCCGCGACAAATGAGGATTTTTTTACCAAGAAAAATTGTGAAGATGAATAGAAATTGTCGGCAAGAAGTATAAGTTATTTTGTGACGGGCCCTTAGTACCGTCACGCACGAAGCAACAATCATAAAATTTCAAATGATGCGCTCCGAATTTGATCCACACATTCAAATCGCTGCACTTTAGTGCTTTATTAGATTTCTGACAGCAGATAATTTTCGTGCAAGGCGCGTTTGACGACACTTTTTTCGGCGACGCCAATTTTCATTTTTTTTAAGTCAAATTTCTTCAACGCTTCCAAAAAGCTTTCGTCGGTGGGATTAGCCACAACCAAATAAAGTTCTTCGTCTTTTTCCAGGCAATAACAATTCCATTCTTTTAGAAAAGGCAGCGGCAAATTTAGCCGTTTATTCTGCGGCGAATAGTCTGATAGGTGTTCAAATCTTTCAATCCCAAAGCTTTCGGAAATCAAATCTGCGAGCTTTTTTTGGTCGATAATTCTGGTTTCCAAAACCGCTTCAAATGCTCTTACTTCCCACTTTTCGATAAACTGAGTCAAAGTGCCTTCAAAGGATCGATCCAGATAGTTTTTATTAATTAGCGCCTCAATAAGTTTGCGGTCTTCTTCGAATAGTTTCATTCGTGGGTACTTTCTACGGTTATTTTCTGATTGCCGTCAAATCGCAACGTTGCACTTTGGATTTCGTTGTTTCGCTTTACACACCAAGTAAAATTTCTTGAAGCAAGTCCTAGAAAATATGAGGTTGATATAATGGCACAAACCTCGTTTTGCTTTTGTAAGTTTAGTTCAATCTCGCGGTCGTGGCTGTTAAAATATAACGTTTGAGAATTACTGCCTGCGAGATTTGCATGTGCCACCCAATTATAGGGCAAAAATCCAGAAAAAAGGCAGCCAACTTCGCGCGTTAAAATCCCTGAACGGTAGCCATTAATATAAATTTGACTGTCTTTAACCTCAAACTCTCTCAGCTCCGAAAAATTCAGGTTTTTAGCAGAGAAAATATTCTTGGTTAAATTTAGCTCTGCTACAGTATTTCCAAATTGGGTCACGGCTTCAAGATGAAATTGATCGGCCGCTTTTTGGTTCCAAATAATTTCTTGGCTAGAGCTGGCAAGCGACGTGTTTTCAAAATTTACTTTGGCGATGCCTTCGTTGGGAAAGCAGTTTGAGAATAATGGAGACTGGCTTACTGACAAATTTTCCACAGCAAATGGCTGCAGATGTTGGCAGCTGGTAAAAAGAATCACAACAAGAACAAACTTCGATAGACATTTAACAAAAAAATTAAAATTTATGATCAAAAGACTCAAACCACTCGTAAAACTTCTTACCATTTATATAACTATCATAAAAAAGATCAGTCGTCATCGCGCAGTGTTTAGATCCTTCTGAAAAAGCGCTGGTAAAATTCCCGTTTGCATTATGATTGTGAATATTTTCGATACTTTCTAGCATGCGTTGGGACCAGTCAAGAGGATTGCCTCCCATAACGGTGTAAAAATATGTCTGGATATAGTCGTACAGATGGTTGAACTGCGAGAATCCGTCGTTTTTATAAAAATTTGCGACGCCGATATATAAATCCGATAGGCTTAATTTCGTCCAGTCTACAACTTTTGGATCCAAGCCAGGAATCCAATCAGGAGCATAAGTTGTAACATTCCAGCGCGGAAGCCCGCGTTCACGAAATTCGGCTGTGGAAACACCGGCACCACTATCGCCAAATTGTAGCATCTTAGCTTCCGGAAACATTTTTTTAAGGTGCGGCGCCCAGTAAATGGAACCATAAGACCCTGCACTACAGCCAGTTACGCGTAGGCTTGCAGGTTTTACTGTGACATTCGATTTGATCCAATTTAATGCCTGAGAAATATTAATAGCGCCTGCGTGATGAACTTGAAAAGAAGGCTCGCCCACACGTTTGTAAGTTTTTACCGAGTTGCCCCAATGCACATCTCCTGTGCAATAGGGAATATGAATAATGGTTGCGTCTGCAACCGGATTTCTTGAGTCAAAAATATTGTAAATTCCATGCCAATAACCTGGATCTTTAAAATACGCCGACTCACCATCGATATTACTTTTAAAAGCCGAACTGTTTTTTTGGCAAGTGGCCCCGCTCCAACATGCGCCTCCGCCTTCGAAATCGACCACGACTTTATCGGTTCGACCTGGCTTCACAAAAATCGCAAACGGCGTACCAAAAGCACAAATAGCTGGGCTTGGCATGGGGATTTCTGTCCACGGATTTTGATTTTGTGCATAACCTAAAGAAGAAAAAGTGAACAACCAACTAAACGCCACAATAAAAAGCTTGTGCATGAAGCGCTCCAACAGAAGTTTTTGAAATATCTTAATCTTAAGTTAATATTAACTTTATTATTTGTAACTAGCAAACAGATGGCTGTTTCGCCTCATCTCACAATTAGTCTTTGGCGCGTAATTCACGAACTGAGCTGGTGCCAAATGAAAAAAGGACAAGGCGACTATAAAAACCCGACGAAGACAGTGCTATTCGCACGACAAGGAGGGTTTTTTTAAGTCAACGCAGTCATTTTTATCATTTCGCGCCAGTGACCAGTTAAGAAAGGTGAAAAGCCACGAGAAGGTCTCTCACCTTTTGCGGAGCATCCATAAATATTTCATGTCCAGCGTTTTCCACTGCATTAAACTGTGATTTGGGAATTGCTTTGGCAATTTTTAAACTATTGCTTTGAGGAACAAATTTGTCATTTTTACTTAAAATAATTTGTGTAGGAGTTCCAATTAGGTTTAGATCTTTTGCAACTTTAAATCGGGCTGCCGCAAGCAACTGATAAAGTACCGCCTGAACATTAAAACCCTCTGTTTCCTCGATGGTTTGCCATTGAATTGCTAAATTTTCCAAAGCTTTTTCACCGAGGTCGGAACCCGTAAGTACCCGGGCAAGTTTCATGTGAAAATTTTTGCGATCCAGGTATTTTCCAGAAATAGCTGCCAGGGCTTTTGGGGTTATGCGCGGCAGTAAAAACCCACCTACACTCGCATTGATCACGGTGATTTTTTTAAGTCGATTTGAAAACCGCAACGCCAATCCTAACGTAATCATTCCACCCAGCGAAACGCCCATCACATGTGTTTTTTTTATTTTTAAATGGTCTAGAAGTTTTACGACGTCTGCTGCCAAATCATAAATCGAATGCTGCAGTGACATTTTTGCCTTGGATAATCCGATCCCGCGATGATCGATGCAGATCACTTTAAAGTTTTGGGCTAAATATTGATCGAAATTCATCCAGTGACTTACACTTCTCCCCAAGCCTCGCAAAATAACAATGGGCTCACCTTCGCCTTGCACCGTGTAAAAAAATTCACCAGATTTTGTTTTGAAAAAACTCAATTTAAGAACCTTCCTTCGTGCTAAGTAATTCCGCCATGGTCTTATTTCCGGGAAATTTTACTTTCAATTCGTCTAGAATATGCATAATAGCTGGGTTTTTAGTTTTGTCCTTATGATCAGTAAACCAAAGGTGAGATTCTTTTTGCATCTCTACAAAAAACTTCTCGATATTTATTTTTTCAATTGGCTTGGCCGGGAATATTTTTTGGCGAATTTCTTTGTTGGACTGAGTCATATCACCTTCGATAAGAAAACTTTTCATTTCTAATAGTTCAATGCAATTTAGCACCCAGTCGTCTGGTACTTTTAGTAAACTTGCAATTTCATGTGCCTCTACACCTTGGCCGCCGCCTTCTTGAAACCTTTCGTAGACCAGGCTTAAAACAATAAACGGCAGATAGGCGCGAATCTGAACATTGCGGTAAGTTTCAACCGCTGAAATTTCGCGAAAAATCACCTGGTCTTCGTTGGCTTGTGGAAAGCCAATTTGAATGCGCCATGCCACCGTTGCTCCCGCAATTGCTATAATCCAGCAAATATAAATCCACATTAAAAATATCGGAATCGCAGCCAGGGTGCCATAAATTGTTTTGTAATTATTAAAATCCCGGACGTAGATGCCGTATAGAACACTGCCAGCATAAATTAGTGTTGCGGCCACCAACGCACCTATCAAGGCACTTCTTGTACGAACAACACAGTTTGGAATAATTTTATAAGCTAAGTAAAAAAACAAAACCCAAGTCCCCCAGCTTGTTAAGCTCGAAATCACAAGCGCAAGACCTGACTTTTGATAGATAGCGCCGCCGAGTTCTAAGGATTTTATAGTTTGAAAAACTTTGAAGTCGGCCGAAAGCCCAAGAATCATGGTTAAAAGAAAAGTTCCCAAGGTGATAAAAGTCCAAAAATAAATAAAGCGCACAAACATATTCCGCGAGCGCGACACTTTCCAAATTCTATTAAGGGCTTGTTCGACTTGGCGCAGGAGTAAAATCAATGAAATAAATAAACTTAAGAGCGATGTGAAGCCGATTTTTTTAATGTCGAGAGTTTCCAAAAACTGCCGCAAATGGGCAATGACAACATCTCCTGTACCCGTGGCGAGATTTTGCAGAATAAATTTATTAGCCATGTCGTAAAGTTTGTTTTGTTGTCCTACTATTGGAATAAAAAGCGAAATTAATGCGAAAATAGCTGCCAATGATGGCACGAGGGAAAAAATTGAAATATAGGCCATAGCCGAAGCATGGTTGACGAGATCGGATTCTTTTAAATCGCGCATCACTGTGCGTTTTATGATCCGAAGTTTTAAATAATACTCTGCGTACTGTTGCGGCGACAAAAAAGACCGAGCAAATTTTTCCACAAGGTTTACCTTTTACAATTAAGTTATGGGTTATTATAACTTATTGATATGGCGGATAAAAATTTATTTACAAAATTTTGTTTTTAAGCTGATCTGACGTCATCAGACCGCAAAAAAAATTTTGGGAAATATACAAAAAATGGTACTTAACTCAAAGAAATTACTTTTTGAATTCTACAGTTTTAAGGCTAGAATTTTCTTTTATAAAATCAAAATCCCTATCGTGATGGAGAAGTGTTAAATCGTATTGAATTGCGATTTGAGCGATAAAACAATCTGTTGAGCTATATATAGTTCGACCTTTTTTTCGACACCTCAAGTAAAGTTTGGCGGCTGCTACATAAGTTTCCATATAGGAAGTTGGCTCGACGATTGACTGGGATAACAGATAGTCTTGAAGAAGTTTAAACTCCTTGTCCGTTTTGGATCCTTGAAGAATTTCCTGAATACAAATACTTGCGATAGAAAAAGGAATGTTTGACTTGACGACATTAAGCAAAAAACTTGTCTCAGCAGTTATTCTTCCTTTTAGAAAATCAATTAATACAGAAGAATCAACTAGGATCATCTTTTTTTTCTCAGCGCTTTGTAATCGTAATCTTCGGTAAATTCTATTTTTCCAAATAAGTCTTTCAAACTTTTGCGTCCATTTTCTTGTACAAAAAAACGAAGTGCCAGCTCAATAACTTCTCTGTAGGTTGTGAATCCACTAATTTTTTTTGCTGACGCCATAAGTTTCTCGTCAAACGCTATATTTGTTCTTTTCATGTTAACTTCTCCATCTATTTTAGATTATAGTAGCCAATTAGAAATTATTCCATAACCTCCCAAATTGAGTGCGAAACTCCTGACAGGGAAAGTTATGTGATCAAGGCTAAAAATTATCTGTTATTAACAGTGGATAACATGTGGATAAGCTGTTGAAAAATAGGGGATAGACCACAGAGTATCCACAGCTTGTTCACAAAAACATCGAGGCTAGAAAATTTAATGCATGAACTCAAAATTAAATCCTATTCCAACGTCCGTGTCAAGAGTTCCAATGAAAAAATATTAATTATTTTTTTTAGACATCGACTTCAAATAATTCAGTCGTACCTTCAGGCCAAAGATAATGCGCTTTCCAGGTTGCTTTAATCCTTAAATAACCGACTGCAGAGAATTAATTCGACAGGAGTTAAATAAAACAAATACCTGGCCGATTGCGCGGAATTCTAACTCTGCCATAGATTGTCCCTCTCGTTGTGAGTCACAATACAAGTAAGGGGAAAATTACCATGGGTCAATCTTTAATATCGATAGATTTGCATGGTCTAACCGTCTCGGAAGCAGAAGAAATGTTAGAGCATAAAATTCAAACCTTGCGTCGTTCCAGTAAAATATTAAAACTTCGGATTATTACCGGCAAAGGCTTGCACAGTGCGGGAGGCAAGGCCATTCTTGCGCGAGATATTCACTTTTTTGTCAAACAGCGTTTTGGGCCGTCGATTGTGTCCATCCAAGAATCTCCAGTTGACGTCCAATTAAGTGGAATTCCGATCCGCGGGCATTTTGATGTTGTTCTAAAGTTCTAAGCGCATTAAATTGGCCCCATGATTGAAACAACTCACGAACTTAAAATATTCTGCCGCGATGTGCCAAAAACAGCAGTAACCGATTGGCTGATTTTTCATGGAATAGACACTTTTGTCGAAGGGTCCGTTGACGACTTGGATATCGATCACGAATACAATCTGCCTATGACCCCAAAATATGAAGAAGTGGGCGGTGATCTGTCGCCCGTTTCGGTTTTTAAATTCGAAAAAGAAATCCTCGATAATTTGAAGCACCAATTAGAAAAGCATTTCGAAAACAAAATTACCTGCGACCTCCATACTTCCAAGACACAAGACTGGGTCGATGGTTGGAAGAAGAATTTTACCCCACTTGCAACCAAGAAATTTTTAATCGTACCGCCGTGGGACAAACAAGATTTTGGCATTAAGAAAACCATTGTTATCGAGCCTGGAATGGCTTTCGGAACAGGCCATCATGCTACGACTTTACTGTGTCTTGAACTCTTAGAAGAATGTAGTTTTTCTGACGATGATTCCGTCTTAGATGTTGGAACGGGGACTGGGATTTTAGCTATTGCGTGTTCGAAACTTGGATTAAACAAAATCACCGCAACTGATATTGATCCCGATGCTTTAACCGCCACAACATACAATCTCCAGCTAAATGACATTACTGGGATTGAACTACAAAATACCGACATTCCAAGCAATAGAAAATTTGACTGTGTTGTCGCAAATATTTTAGCTGTGGTGTTGAAAAAAATTCTGCCTCTTTTGACGGAGGCAACTTCCGAAATGGGCTGCCTGATTTTATCTGGTTTGTTAGAGGAAGACGCCGCTGAGATGATCAATGAAGTGAAAAAATGCAATTTTAATTTGCAACTTTTGGAAGAACGTACTCGTGACGGTTGGTCTGCATTGAAATTTAAAAAAATTCTGTGAAACATGTTTACTTGTTTTTTGGTCAAAAAGTCACTGAAGAGATTTGGCGTCTTGAAAAAAGTGAGATTTTTCATATCAAAAATGTCCTGCGCTTGCCGGTAGGATCCAGAATTCAACTTACAAATGGATTAGGCAGCAAAGTTACTGGTCAAATCGCAAAAGACTTTGAATTTGTGACTGTTGAAACTTCAAAGAATGTCACAAACGATCATGGTCGTCATGGGCATTTTTCCCTGATGCAGGCCATTTTGAAAAAGGACCTTATCGAAGAAATTGTTCCGGGTTTGGTTGAAGTCGG
>JAYVPO010000089.1:0-2075 GCA_043757325.1 bacterium | reverse complement strand
AGCGGGCGCATTTTTCTGCGTGAGATCACGCACTATTACGGTTTTGGGTTTCTCTTTTTCGCTCATCTTAATCTTTTAAAAAAAATATCCTCTCTTTGCGTATCGGTACTATTTTGGATATCTTTGATTTTATTCAGATATAAAGGGTAAGTTAGCGTGTGGCAGGTATTATTTAAGTTATTGAAAGGTTTGACTTTATTAAATAAAAATAGTTTCAGTCAGAAATTATGGTCAAATTTTTTGGCATACACGTTATTTAAGTAAGGTTTTCGGAGGGAAAGCGAATGCACAAGGGTCGAATTGAGGCGTTTAGTGACGGGGTGATCGCAATTATTTTAACGATCATGGTTCTGGAGTTGAAAGTGCCACATGGGCAGAGCTTGGCAGATCTTTTTCCCTTGATGCCGATTTTTTTTAGCTATGTGCTAAGTTTTATTTATGTGGGTATTTATTGGAATAATCATCACCATCTTTACCAAGCCGTAAAAAATATTACGGGAAAAGTGCTTTGGGCAAATTTACATCTTCTTTTTTGGCTTTCTTTAATTCCTTTTGTGACCGCTTGGGCGGGAGAAAATCATTTCTCGGAAGTGACTGTGGCTCTTTATGGTTTCGTTTTGCTAATGGCGGGCTTTGCCTATTATGTTTTGTCGAATTCGTTGATCAAGCACCATGGACCTGATTCAGTTTTAGCGATGGCGATTGGGCGAGATTTGAAAGGAATTATTTCCATGGTTGCTTACCTCGTTGCCATGCCTGTGGCTTTTTGGAATTCTAGCTTGGCAATGGCCATTTATGTGTTTGTAGCTGTGGTTTGGCTCGTGCCTGATACTAGGATTGAAAAGGCGATTTCTAAGGAATAGGTAGGGGAAGGTCTAGTTCATTTCATTGATATCTTTAGGGAATGACTGAACGGGTACGATTCTGATCAGGGTGGACTTGTTCTTCAGTTTTGCGTCATAGAGTGCTATAATTCTATCCGATGAAATCTCCCTTACCCATGGACGACGCTCTCTTAGACTTAAAGCGTTTGCTTTTACATTCTGGGTCGTTAGTTCTGTGTGCCGAACCAGGAGCCGGAAAAACTACCCGGCTACCTCCTGCTCTCCTATCTAGCACTCAGAAAAAAATCCTCGTATTGGAGCCAAGAAGAATTGCAGCGATTGGCGCCGCCACAAGAATTGCTGAAGAGAACCATTGGACCCTAGGAAAAGAAGTGGGCTATCAAGTTCGTTTCGAGAATAAGGTATCGCAAGATACAAAACTCATTTTTGTGACTGAAGCGCTGCTTCTGAGAAAAATGCTTTCCGATTCCAATTTAACTGATGTGGGAATTGTGGTGCTCGACGAATTCCACGAACGTAGTATTCATGTGGACTTAGCGTTGGCCGCCTTAAAAGAATTGCAAGAGCTATCGCGCCCGGATTTGAAGATTATCGTGATGTCGGCCACGCTCGACACTTCAGCACTTTGTAAGTATCTAAATGCGCCACTGATTGCTGTGCCTGGAAAAATATTTCCTTTAGAAACTCGCTACGAGAAAAATCCTCAAAGTATCCAAACTAATTTTCAATGGGCAGATAGAATCACCAAACTTATTTTTCGAGCGCTACAAGAAGGCGAAGGAGATATTTTGTGTTTTTTGCCTGGTAAAGGCGAGATTGATCGAATCGGCGACTCTCTTAGAGCTTCTCTATCTTCCGATCTATTGGTGGTAGCTTTGCATGGTCAGCTAAGTATTGGCGAACAGCGCCAGGCTTTGAACAAGAGCGATCGAAGAAAGATCATTCTTTCTACTAATATTGCCGAGAGTTCGCTCACTGTGGAGGGCGTTAGGGTAGTGGTAGATTCGGGACTCGCGCGGATTTTGGAATTACATCCACGCACTGGTTTTGAGTCGATGGAGTTGGTACGAATCTCTAAAGCCTCCGCGAAACAAAGAGCGGGTCGGGCGGCTCGTAATGGTCCGGGGATTGTGTA
Organism: bacterium; assembly: GCA_043757325.1. Lineage (GTDB taxonomy): Bacteria > Bdellovibrionota_B > Oligoflexia > Oligoflexales > RGVZ01 > JAYVPO01. The sequence goes on along the minus strand of JAYVPO010000089.1, from coordinate 95 downwards.
CCGTGCTTGGATTCCGATGGATGAATTGTCCATGAAAGATTTTGAAACTCCGGAGATCCACCGGATCGACCTATCGGAAAGTCTTTTGCTGCTCG
>JAYVPO010000088.1:0-2085 GCA_043757325.1 bacterium | reverse complement strand
TTAAGAATAGGTCCAAGGTGGCAGCTGACGTTTTGTCATAGAAGTATTCATTATTCGGGGTAAAAAACCGACGCCACTGGTCGGCTTTTTCGTGAAAAAACTCCTTGGTTGGACTACTCTTGATGATTTTTTTGAAGGGGACCATAAGGTTATAAACGTAGCCCGAGCTGAAGCCCTTGGCGGCTAAGTGCTGCTTAAAGCGTGGCTCCATGTCGTGCAGCGCGGTCTCGCCCTCCTTAAAGCACTCAAGCATCAGGGCTTCGCAGAGCTTTAAGTAGCGCAGTGTCTCGCTGTTTGTGGTGAGTGCGCGTATTGCGTCCGCCCCCCTCTGCCAGTCTGCCGTTAAGTGTGGTTTGTTGATCATGTCATGCTCCCTTTTGTGCCTGTATGTGCTACTTCACATACTTATAAGCCGTTTAAAAAAAAATGTGAGATCGGTTAAATGAATCCATGGCCCGACTTGATAACCAGTTGTCCCACGCTAACCTCACATAATTTTTTTTGATCGGGTCGAATGAGCAAATCTGCGTACTTACGCGATTTGCCCTCATGTGAGATCCTGCGGAGACACGCGCCCCCTTTACGGCGCTTTATCGGGGTCATCTGTTTCATCTTTTTTATTGTCGATTTCACGGCGCAACTCGCGCGCCTTGCGGGCTTTGTAATCCTCGATTACCTCTGGGCTGATTTTTAAACTACGCTTGCCGGGCTTAAAGGCCGCAATTTCACCCTCCTTGATTAGCTTGCGAAGGGTTTTAACTGAGACTCCGATTAGACGGGCCGCTTCGGCGGTTGATAGCGGCTTTCGATCTTTTGACATACATACCTCCTTGGTATTTTTAATAAGGTAAGCTGTTTTTAAAAAAGTCATTTGCTGCAACGCGCTCGAGCCTCCCTCGCTCCGGTGTTATATTAATAGGTTGAGCTTAGTGAATTAATTGGCCTTGTCTGAAAAAATTCTAATCTTCGAAATCAGTGCACACCTTTAAATGAATCGACTTTGAAAAAGACTAAACACCTAAGTAGTGTGGCGTTCTATATTATGGGGGCATCTTGGAATTCAAAAAAAAATTTATCGGCATTGACCTGGCTACTCGAATTGAAAATTCCGCGATATTCACGATTGGTGAGACATCTGATAAAAAATTGAAAATACTTTACGAGACTGATCTTCATGAGTTATCGAAAGGAACAACGATGCCTTCAATTTTTGAAAAAATTAAGGCTCTTGAAACACAACACCCATCGCACGAAACCATAGTGGCTATTGATGTTCCGTTCGGATACCCGGCGGAATTTATTACTTGGGTATCGAATTTTAATTTAACAGGTTCTAAGTCAGTCGACTTGTCTCATTTAAAATTTCGGCAGACTGAGCGCTGGCTAAATGACTACGCAAAGAAACACTGGAAAGTTTCTGGGTTCACTGGCTTATCGGTATCAATGGATAAATTAGGCGTTACCTTTACTGTTGGTGCTGCATTAATTTCAGAAATGACGAATAGTCTTAACTTTCAGATTTCAATGGGCGACAAGCCTGACGCTTCGAAATTGATTATAGAAGTTTATCCAAAGGCATCGATGATGAGTTGGTTCCACAATACTAAAGATATTGTCCGCAAATATCGTGGTTCCGATTCTGACAGAAAGGCCCTCGCAAATCGTCTGATCGGAAAATTTGATAATTTGTTTTATTCGGATATGCTGACTTTTTTTGAATTTTTTGATGACCACAGTATCGACGCATTTGTGGCGGCGATGACTGCTCGTGCGTATTCAGAAAACGAATGCTTATTGCCCGATGAGATGTTGCAGCCTAATGAGGGCTGGATTTGGATACCGAAGTAGTAATCAATAGATATTAGAAATATTAGGAGATTTTATGGATTTAACAAATATTAAAAATAACTTAGGAATAGCTCTTTCTGACTATGCTAGTAATAAAACGGCTGTTGTAAAACTGAAGGTAAACAATGGGAATGCAGTTTTTGAAGTTATGCGGAATCATCCGTTTAACAACTACAGCACTAATAGGCCCTTTAAAATTCAAATCCAAGAAGAGGCGGATTATTTGCACAATGCGTA